>CADBRX010000058.1 GCA_902797175.1 uncultured Coriobacteriaceae bacterium
CGGTGTCATGCGCTACGGCATTCCCGAGTACCGTCTGCCCAAGCGCGTGCTCGACCGCTACCAAGAGATCCTGGAGACCCTCGGCGTGAGGATTCGCCACAACACGGCCATCGGGTCGTCGCTCACCATCCCCGACCTCTTCCGCGATGGGTACGATGCAGTGTTTGTCGGCACGGGTACCTGGCGTGCGCAGACGCTGGGAGTCTCGGGCGAGGCGGGTGGCAACGTGCTGTTTGGCCTCGACTATCTCATGAGTCCCGAAACGGCAGAGATTGGCGAGCGCGTGGCCGTCATCGGCGCCGGCAACACCGCAATGGACGTGGCGCGTACCGCCATCCGTCAGGGTGCCAACGAGGTCACGCTCTACGCACGCAGCAAGCACGTCTCCGCAAGCTCCGATGAGCTGGAATATGCCCTGCTCGACGGTGCCGAGCTGGTGCAGGGAAAGGCGATCTGCGAGATCAACGAGGAGGGCCCCGTCTTCAAGACGGCCATCTTCGACGAGAACGACAAGGTGATCGGTTACGAGGAGAAGCTCGACCAGGTGAGCTGCGACACCGTAATCGTGGCCGTCTCGCAGAAGCCCAAGAACAAGCTCATCCTCACCACCGAGGGGCTTGAGGGCGATGAGCGTGGCCTGCTGATCGTGGACGAGCACGGCATGTGCACCGTGCCGGGTGTCTTTGCCGCCGGAGACGTGGTCACGGGCCCCAATACCGTGGTGCACGCCGTGGCAGCCACCAAAGTGGCTGTTGATGGCATGCTCACGTACATGGGCGTGAAGGCTGACGCCTAAGACAACCGAATGAGTCGATCGTCTTCGGCCTCTGACTCGTTTCCAACGAGTCAGAGGCCGGTTTTTGTCTCATGACGGGCAAGGAGAATCTGGCGCAAACGATGGCTTACGGCGCCTGCCAAGCGTGCGCCCGTTGCTCGCAATGACGCGCTGGTACCAGAAGGGCAAGTCCTTTCGCATGGCCCCACACCGTCTTCAACCATCGGTTCGTCTATGGCTCCCGCATTAACAGAGAGCCCCGCGGGAGCAGGTGCGCTCTCGCGGGGCTCAGCATTGCTGACCTTTGTTTCTTTAGGCCTCGTCGGCAGGGAAGATGACGCCACTTTCGTATCGGATGGTGTTCTGCACGCGGCTGACCACGAGGCTCTCGTCGAGCTGGCGGTAGCACTCCTCGAGGTCACCCTCGTTCTGCTGGCGCAGGAACTCGCGGAACTCGCCCTCCCACATGATGGGCAGCTCGCGGTCGTAGGTCTCCTCGGTACCGTCGTTGAGATGCAGGGTGACGGCACCGCACCTGTTGGGCTGGGAGTTGCTCACGATGTAGCCATCGGTGCCCTGGATCTGGCATACGCAGGGGGCACCGCAGTCCTTGGCGCAGATGTTGACGGCGCGGAACCCGTCATATTCGAGGAGGGCGATGCCGCTCGTGTCGATGCCGCGCTCGATGTTGGGCAGGTAGGTGGCCTTCTTGGGCTCACCAAAGAGGCCGATGGTGTAGGTGAGGGTGTACAGGCCCAGGTCCATGATGGCGCCGCCAGCCTTGGCGGGGTCAAATGCGGGCAGAACCTCACCGGCACGGAAGGCGTCATAGCGGCTGGAATACTGGCTGTAGTTGACCGTCACCATCTTGACGGTGCCGATGCGGGGGAGCAGTTCGTCCCTGACCAGCTTGAAGTTGGGCTGGCGCGTCGTGACGACGGCCTCCCACAGGAAGCGGCCCTCCTCGTGCGCGATGGTGGCGAGCTTCTCGGCCTCGCGGTAGTTGGATGCGAGCGGCTTCTCGCAGACGACGTCCTTGCCTGCGCGGAGCGCCGCCTCGCTCACCGCGTAGTGCAGGAAGTTGGGAACGGCTACGTACACGGTGTCGACATTGGGGTCGGTCACGAGGTCGTGATAATCGGCGTAGCGGCCCGCGGCACCGTATGCATCGGCTAGTTCGTTCACCTCGTCCATAGAGCTTGGGGTGCCTGCGATGGCGGTTACCTCGATGCCCCAGCCCTTCATGTTGGGCGCCACCCAGCGTACGATTGCTCCGGCTCCGACGATTCCGACCTTCATGACCCGCTCCTTTCGTTTGTGGTAATTAAGACTTTGACATAAGACGGTGGGGGAGGGTCACCATTATTCCCAGACTGGAACTATGGTTCAGACAAAAGGTCATATCCGTCTTGTTTGTTGGAACTAAGCGCCAGGCATTGCGTGATGTATCTGCGACGCCGTATGGCATGGGTGCAAACAAATCCCGTACGATACTCATGATATAGTATGAGCATCGTACGGGATTAGAAGGTGGAAGCATGCCGTTTACCGAGCTCATAACAAACGCAAGCCAATTCGGGCAGGCCGTGCGTCTGGCGCGCAAGGAGCGGGGTCTATCCCAGCGCGCGTTGGCGCAGCGCTGCGGCTGCTCGCAACGCTTCATCTCCGAGTTGGAACGTGGAAAGCCAACGGCAGAGCTTGGCAAGGCGTTGGGAGTGCTTGGAGAGCTGGGGCTTTCGATTCGCATCGAGGGGAGAGTGGCGTCCCGTTCGGGGTCTGAGGCGGTCGATCGTCTTCGTGAGCGGGTCAACTCCGATCTCGAGCGAGCAGAACGACGTCGCACGTCGTTGTCCGACTATCTGGAAAGGTGAGGCGTCATGGACGCTGTGGAGGAGGCCTATCGGGACGCAGTAAGCCGATGGCATCAGAAACATATCACGAACCGAGAGCAGCTGGCTGATGCGTTGTCGGACTACCGCATACGGTTTGCCTATAACTCAGGCAACATCGAAAACCCCGAGCTCACCTACCACGACGATCAATCTGCCATCCCCACTCGCTTGACTCGAGGTAGGGATTCTTCACACCACCAAATACGTTGCCTGCTGAGCGCTCTCCCTCCTCATGCGTGGTAACAGTGGCGCTCATATAGTACGAGTAGGCAAGGAAGTCTGCCTTGCCTGCAGCGAGCGTCGCGGAATCTGTTGGGCGGCACGCGCTCAGATGGGGTATGAGGCCCCAAGCGTCGTTGCCCGCTCAACGACTTCGTGGCCAATGATGATGCGGGTCTCTGCAGGCGATTCGCCGCGGAGCATGGACAGCAGGGCCTCCACGCCGCGCTTTGCCATCTCGTCCGTGTGCCTGTTGACGGTGGAGATGGCAGGGGAGGAGATGCGCGAGTAGATGGAGTCGTCCATGCCAATCACGCGCACGTCGGTGCCCACATCTATGCCATGGGCCTTGAGGGCGTTCACGACGCCCAGGGCAACGCGATCACCGAGCGCGACGACGCCGTCAAACTGAAAGCCGCATGCAAGGCAGTCGGTAACCAGCTGCTCCGCCTCAAGGAGGCTCGTCTGCTTGTGTGGCCCCTCAAGAACCAAGTTCTTGTCAAGGACGATGCCATGTTCCTGCAGATAGGAATAGTACCCGGCGGCTTGGTCATGCTCAGCAGTACGGTAGAGCGAGGCGGAGACACTGGCAAGCGCAACGCGTTTGCAGCCGCGGTCAAAGAGGGTCTTGGTCATGTCATGGCCCAGCAAGGGAAGATCGTTTCCCACAAAGACCTCGCGCGCCATGCCTGACGTGCCCGTATGGTCGATGTGCACCACGGGAATGTCGACGTTAGCCTCAATGGTCATGCGTGCCGTGCCACCAATGAACACGAGGCCATCAACCTGCTTTGAGAGCAGGTCGATTACGTAGGCGGTCTCGCGCTCGGGGTCGTTGGCCGTGTTGCAGATGTACGAGGCGTACCCTGCCGCCCTCAGGAGTCCCTCGACCGAAAGCACAAGCGTAGAGAAGAAGTCGTTGCTCACGTCTGGCGTGATGAGGGCGACCGTCTTGGTGGAAGCCTCGCGCAGGCTCTTGGCGGCAAAGTTGGCAACGTAGCCCTGCTCGCGGGCAATGCGATCTACGAGCTCCTTGGTCTTTTGCGAATAGCTGCCCTTGTTGTTGAGCACGTTCGAAACGGTTGCCGTGCTCACGCCGGCAAGCTGTGCGATGTCGTAGATGGAAACCGAGCGTTTGGCCATGGGATCCTCCTGTCCGTCTGACAACGTCATTGTGAAGCAAGAAGTGGGGGCTCGACAGAAAGTTAACCGATTATGTAGAGATTATGAAGAAGTAATTAAACGCTTAACTTACGGAAGTTAACCGATTAATATCTCCTCAAGAACTTAAACGGTTAACTACGACCAAGAGGAGAAACCATGTCCGACGGCACTAACAACAAGCTCCTGCTCCCCTCAATGATGTGCGCCGACTATGGCTGCCTGCGCGACGAGGTCCGTGCGCTCGAGGCGGCGGGTGCCGATGGTTTCCACCTGGACCTCATGGACGGCAACTACGTTCCCAACTACGGCATGGGCCTCCAGGACATCGAGTGGATCTGCAAGAACGCGACCATTCCCTGCGACGTGCACATGATGGCCGTCGACCCCAGTCGCTACGTTGCCAAGTTTGCCGAGTATGGTGCCAAGGTCATCTACGTGCACCCCGAGGCCGACACGCACGTGGCGCGCACGCTCTCCTCCATCCGCGAGCTGGGTGTCAAGGCCGGCATCGCCATCAACCCCGGTACGAGCTTTGCCACCATCGAGACGGTCCTCCCGCTGGTCGACTACGTCATGGCCATGACCGTGAACCCTGGCTTTGCAGGGCAGAAGTGGCTCGACTTTGTGAACCCCAAGCTCGAGCAGCTGGTTGCCGCCAGCCACGAAGGCGCCAACAACTACGAGGTCATCGTTGACGGCAACTGCAGCCCTGAGCGCATCGCGCAGGCTTCCGCCATGGGCGTCAAGGGCTTTGTCCTGGGCACGGCTGGCCTCTTTGGCCATGGGCCTTATGCAGAGAGCATGGCCACCCTTCGGGAACTGTAGACGGCACGGTAAGATAGACGACAAGGGCACGCAACAGAGAGGAACTCATCATGGCATTCAAGAAGCTCGCAATCGGCAACGACCACGTGGCAGTCGAGATGAAGAACGAGATCATGGCCTACCTGCAGGAGAAGGGCTATGAGGTCATCAACGTCGGGACGGACAGCACCGAGCGCTTCAACTATCCCGTCAGTGGATACAAGGTCGCCCGCATGGTGGCTGACGGCGAGGTCGACGGCGGCATCCTCATCTGCGGCACGGGCGTGGGCATCAGCCTGTCCGCCAACAAGGTCGAGGGCATTCGTGCCGTGGTGTGCTCCGAGCCGTATTCCGCTCGCCTCTCACGCCAGCACAACAACACCAACATCGTCGCCTTCGGCGCTCGCGTCATTGGTATCGAGACGGCCAAGGACATCGTTGACGCTTGGCTGGGTGCCGAGTTCGAGGGTGGTCGCCACCAGGTGCGCGTCGACATGATCGACGAGATCCAGAAGACCCAGAAGCTTGCTGCCGCCGAGGAGTAGCCTTTCAAGGCACTGAGAGGTGCGCTGTTACGGCAGCCAACGCAAAGATGGTTTTTGCTAGGGAAGGATCTGGCCGAAGGAGTGATCCTTCGGCCAGATCCTTGTTTTAGATGATGGGCACCTCAACAGCGCAGTCGCTAAGCGGCCAAGCGCTGCACGCGTGGATGTAGCCAAACTTCTTGTCTGCGGCGCGACGGCCGTCGCCTTGCTCTGGGATGTAGACCTCGCCCGAGAGCAGCTTGCACCTGCAGTATCCGCACGCACCGCTTCTGCAACGGGTGTGGTTGGGGATGGCCGCGCGTTCGAGCGCAACGGCAATCGGCTCGGTCGATCGTGCAGGTATGACCTGCTCGTCAATGCCCCGGTGAACTGTCAGCCGATACGTCACCATGCCCGAGGGACCCGAGTAGTCCTCGTTCAGGCGGGGATCGCGCGGGCTTCCAAAGACTTCGGTGCGGATGCGCCTCTCGGGTACGCCGAGCGTGTCAAGCTCGCCAAGGACATAGCGGTACATCGCCAATGGTCCACACACAAAGTAGCTGGTGTTCCCCTCGGAAGGCATGCCGTGGGAATGGAGCATGATGAGGTCGGCGGACAAAAGGCCGCGCTGGCAGTCGCCAGGAAGCTCTTCCTCCTCACCAGAGATGACATAGGCGACATGGATGCGGTCACAGGAATGGGACAGCTCGTCGAGCTCCTCCTTGCAGATGATGTCGTCTGATGAGGTGGATCCATACAGGATGGTGAGGTCGCAATCGAGCGTTCCGTGACTGATCTCTCGTGCCATCGAGACAAACGGCGTGATGCCGCTACCGCCTGCCAAGGCGACGACATGCTCGGCATCGCGGAGCGGCTCATAGAAGAAGTCTCCAAACGGAAGGTGCGCCACAAATCGGTCGCCAGGCCTGACGAGGCCATACAGCCAGTTGGCGGCAAAGTTCTCTCCGCGCTTGCCGTCCCTGACCGTTATCTGGATCATCGATGACTGACCGCAGCGGGCTTCGAAGGGCGCGCTGCTGATGGAGTAGGGCCTGCTGGTGAGGGTGCGACCGACCTTCAGGTCCAAGGAGACGTACTGGCCCGCCTGGAATGGCGGAAGCACGTCACCGTCACAAGGGGCAAGGGTCAACCGTCGTGCGGTGGGGGAGACATCCTCCACCTGCGTGACGACCACATGCGTTGCCGCGGGGTGCAGCTCACGCGCGATGTCGCGGATGTGGTCTGCGTAGAGGTTTTCGGGGCTGGAACTGGCTATCAGCTCGCGTCGTGCCTCGGTGACGCGCGCGGCGCCCTGGACGTCCTTGAGGAAGCCGTTGATCTTCATCGTGCATCCTCCTTCTGGTCCTCTGCCATCCACGCGAGGATTGCCTTTGCGGCAATCTTGCCGTTATTGATGTTGCACGCCATGCCGTCTCCTACCAGCTGGTGAGACGCGCAGCCCACGAGGCCGTGGATGTACTGGTCGCGCTCGAAGTCCTCAAGGCGCGCCACCACGGAATTGTCCATGCGGTGTTGGTAGCCGTAGATGCCGCCCTGGTAGTTGCCCGTATAGTGCGCGATGGTGACGGGGGTCTCGACCTCGATGTCGATGATGTGGTCGCGGAGGTTCACGCCGAGCTGGCCGCTCACCTTGTCAATCATCTCACCTGCGATGCGACGCTTTTCGGCAAAGTAGCTGTCCGCCGTGACGCCGTCAAAGCATTCGGGCGGAGGAAGTGTGGTGATGGAAAGCGAGGTCCTGCCTTCGGGAACGGCCTCGGGGTTGGCAAAGTTCAGGCAGATGGTGGTGAGGTAGTCCCAGCCGCCAAGGTGCTTGCCCTGCTCCCAGAAGCGGTCTGTGGAGTACGGGCCGTCGCACGAGAAGACCGAGTAGCCGTGGATGTTCAGCTCCTCGGGAGGCGCGTCGAGCTGGAGCACGACGCTGAAGCAGCTCACGCCCATGGGCATCGCATTGGCGTATTTGCGTGCGATGCTGGGCACCTCGGACTGCGGCTCGATCATGCGGCCGTACACCACGTTGGGGTACGGTGCCGAGGCCACATAATCGCAGGCAATCTGGTCTCCGCGTGCCGTGCGGACGCCTGTCACGCGGCCATGGTGCACCAAGATCTTGTCGACCTCCTGGCAGCATTCGTATTGGACGCCCAGCTCGCGGCAACGCTCTGCCATGGCGACAGACATCTCGTGGCTGAACCCACGCGCAACGTAGCTTCCTCCTAGGAAGTAGTCAGCCATGAGGAAGGCGTAGATGGTGAAGGGCAGGCTGGAGAGGGGCTGGCCCACATAGATCCAGTAGGCAGAGAGGATCTTCTTCACGTCGTCCGGAAGCTTGACGTACTTGTCGATGACCTCCTGTGCCGAATAGCCTGCCGTCTTTGCCAGCGCGGCATGCTGGGTGAGCGTCTGCAGCTTGGATATGGTGTGCTCGTTGAGGTAGAGCACGCTCTGGTATACCTTGCGGCAGAGTTCGAGCAGCTTGTTGACGTCCTTACGCGTGCCTGGGTAGGCGGCCTCAATCTCGTCCGCACAGACCCACGTGCCGTCCTTGCGACGGCCCGCATGCAGCTCGATGTCGATGCCGTCGGCTGGCGAGATGAGTCGGTAGGCCTCGGGCACGCGCAGCCAGTCGATGACGACGCCGAGTTCGTCAAGGTAGTCGCGGATGAAGAGGGGGTCTTCGACGGGCCCGATGGACATCATCTCGTGGAGCGTGGCCTCCATCTCGACGCCACCGCGCACAAAGCTCGTGGCGATGCCTCCGGGGAGGTTGTGACGCTCCAGCACGAGCACGTCTTTTCCCGCACGGGCCAGGCTCATGGCGCAGCTCATGCCCGCGAGCGCACCGCCGATGACCACCACGTCGTACTTGTCCTTGAAGAATGGCACAGTGCCTCCTTTTATCTTCGTTTTGGCCATGTCTGATTATGCTCCAAGAGCCGGTCTTAATTTCGCACCGTCCGTCGCACGAAGCCAAATGCTCTGCCGAAGGGCTGTCTTCGCGAAGAGTGACCTCCATGTATGTCTTGCGCCATAATCGGAGGCGCGTGAGGTGAAGGGGGCAGCATGCTGCGCGAATTCTGTGCCGAGAATCTGAGGGGAATTCCCGAGGCTATCGAGGCCGGGGCTGGACGAATTGAGCTTTGCGATGACCTGTCGGTCGGCGGCGTGACGCCCTCGACGCAGGTCATGCGCGATGCCGTGACGATGGCGCACGAGAGGGGCGCGAAGGTCATGGTCATGGTGCGTCCTCGTGGGGGAGATTTCCTGTACGGCGAGGACGAGCTGCGCCTCATGGAGTCTGCCATCGACGCCGCGCGCGGCCGCGGCGCCGACGGCGTGGTGTTTGGCTGCGTTAAGGAAGGTCGTTTGGACTTGGAGGCGACGAAACGTCTAGCTCGTGCTTCCCAGGGTCTGGATATGACCTTCCATATGGCGTTTGACGAGGTCGACGAGGCGTTGCAGCCTAAGGCCCTGCGGCAGCTGGGAGAGATGGGCTTCTCGCGCGTACTGACGCATGGCGGTCCGCTCAGCAAGCCCATCGATGCGTGCCTGCCACATCTCGAGGAGCTGGCTGCGGCTGCCAGGGAACACATTGCCATCATGCCGGGTGGTGGAGTCACCTGGCAGAACTGCGCACGCATCTGCGAGCGGCTGGGCGTCGAGGAAGTCCACGGCACCAGAATCGTGGCCTGGTAGGAGGGCATATGAGACAGGCGGTGGTGGGCATACTCGCGCATGTCGACGCTGGCAAGACCACGTTGGCGGAGGCGTTGCTGTTTCACGCGGGCGCCATCCGAACCCTTGGACGCGTCGACCATGGGGATTCACATTTAGACACCGACGATATGGAGCGTGCCCGCGGCATCACGATCTTCTCGTCCCAGGCGGTGCTGCAGCACGATGACGTGCGCATAACGCTGGTGGATGCCCCGGGGCATGTGGACTTTAGCGCCGAGGCAGAGCGAACGCTCCAGATATTGGACTATGCCGTCCTCGTGATCGGCGCAAACGACGGCGTCACGGGCCACACGGCGACGCTTTGGCGCCTTCTTGAACGCTACGGGATTCCTACGATTCTTTTCATCAACAAGATGGATCTTGTCGGCGCAGAGCGCGAAGCGGTGATGGCACAGCTGACAGGACGGCTCTCCGACGGATGTGTCGACTGGACAGCCCAGGAGGCAGACACGCTCCATGAGGCGGTTGCCGCCACGGACGAGGAGGCCTTGGACGAGTATCTCGACCAGGGAGTCGTCTCGCAAGAAACCATGTGCCGCCTGTTTGCCGAACGACGGGTCTTCCCCTGCTTTTTTGGCTCGGCTCTTCGTGACCAGGGGGTTGAGGAGTTACTGGACGGCCTCTGCTCGCTGCTGCCTGCCCGCACATGGCCAGACGCGTTTGCCGCGCGTGTCTACAAAGTGACGCACGAGAAGGGCGAACGCGTCACGTGGCTTAAGGTGACAGGCGGCACGCTGCATGCAAAGGACCAGCTTACAGGTGTTGATTCCACTGGAGAGTGGGTCGAGAAGGTCAATCAGGTGCGGCTGTATTCGGGCACGCGGTTTGAGGTCGTGCCTGAGGTTGCCGCAGGCACTGCCTGTGCGGTGACGGGCCTTTCGCATGTGATTCCGGGCAGCGTGCTGGGAGACGAGAAGCAGGGCAAGCAGCCCGTCTTGGCACCGGTGCTGACGTATCGCGTCGAACCGTCTGACGTGGACATACATGCCGTGTACCAGGCCTTGCGAGAGCTGGCCGAAGAGGACCCGCTTTTGGGCGTGACCTGGGACGCACAGCTTGAGGAGGTTCGGGTCCAGCTGATGGGCGCGGTGCAGCTTGAGGTCGTGCGCGATCGTCTGGCGGAGCGGCTGGGGGCACCCATAGACTTTGGCCCAGGCTCCATCCTGTACAAGGAGACCGTATCGGTGCAGGTCATGGGCTATGGCCACTTTGAGCCGCTGCGACACTACGCCGAGGCGCACTTTAGGATTGAGCCGCTGCCCGCGGGGTCGGGCGTGGTATACGGCACGGTCTGCAGCACCGATGACCTTGACCTTAACTGGCAGCGCCTGGCGCTCGGGTGCGCCATGGAGCTCGACCACAAGGGCGTGCTCGCGGGATACCCCCTTACCGACGTGCGCATAACCTTGGTTTCGGGGCGCGCACACCTCAAGCACACCGAAGGCGGTGACTTTCGCCAGGCAGCCTGGAGGGCCATCCGTCAGGGGCTCATGACGGCGCGCGAGCAGGGTGGCGCTGTGCTGCTGGAGCCGTGGTACCGCTTTGAGCTCGAGGTTCCCATGGATAAGGTCGGCCGTGCCATGGCGGATCTCCAGAGGATGTCCGCACGATTCTCGGCTCCGTTGTCGCGTGACGACATGGCCCTTCTCGAAGGGGAGGTTCCCGCGTCCGAGGTGTGCGACTATGCGCTTGACGTTGCCGCCTACACGGGCGGAAACGGCTCTCTGACCTGCGAGTTGTTGGGATATGAGCCGTGTCACGACGCGGGGAGCGTCATTGAGGCTTCGGCGTATGATCCCGAGGCTGACCTTCCGCATACGCCCGACTCGGTCTTCTGCAGTCATGGGGCAGGCTACACCGTCAAGTGGTTTGAGGCGTCAGGTCACATGCACGTGACGGATGACCCCGCGCGGGAACGTCCCTGGCGCGCAGCAGATGCAAGCTTCTTTGTGCGGTAGGCCGTCGGCTGTCCTAGATGCTGCGCACCTCGCGCAGCCGCCATTCGCGCGGCGTAAGACCTGTGGCCTCCTTAAAGGCCGTCTGGAAGTGGCTCTGCGAAGAGAACCCTGTCTGGTAAGCAATATGCGAGATCTCGAACTCCGAGGTGTCCAGCAAGCGTCGTGCGCGCTCGATGCGGACACGGCGCACGTATGCCGCAAATGTCTCGCCTGTCTCGACCTTGAAACGGGTGCACAAGGTCTTGCGACTCACGCCGCAGGCTTCTGCTACCGAGTCGCCGTCCAGCGGTTCGCTCAGGTGGCTTCGCACATATGTCATGGCGTGGTGCGAGAGGGGATGAGTATAGGCCAACCCCTCAATGCTTACCGCCTTGGCGAGTTCGAGCATCATGGGGAGCATGAGGTAGTGAACGAGTTCCTCGTTGCTGGTGTCATTGGCGAGCCTTAGGTAGTTTTGCGTGATCTCGAAGCATCGGTTGACTGGAAGGCCGCCGCTGCGAGCGGACATGGCACAGCTATTGGCTAAGAACGCCACGGCGGCTCGACCCTGCAGCAAGGGATCCTCGGAGATTCTCAGCTCCATGAGGGGCATATCGGTGCGGATAAAGCGTACGAGTCCGTCCGTGTCTCCCTGCGAGATGTACGACCCAAATCCCTCGTACTGCTCGGCAATCTCGCGTGAAGATACGTCGGTGTTCACGGCAACGAAGTACATGCGCTTTGAGTAGCGCACAATCTGCGAGAGATTGTCCTCCTTTGCGCCTTGGTTCACGAAGCTGATGGCGTCGATGATTTCTTGTTCGGTGAGCAGCGTTGATGCGCCAATCCCGCTCGTCAGGTCCTCCATAGCGTCTCCAAACTCTCCCAAATCTGAAAAAAGTGGTTACACAGGTGGTATCTCACACTTATGTGCTTCTCCATAATTTCATCAGAAAGTGTGCGCAACAAACTGGTGTGAGCAGGTAGCAATACCCGCTCGCTTGTTGAGCGCAGATTGTCTTGAGGCATCGAGAAGAAAGGACTGCCATCTATGAAGTACCTGTTACTGGTAAGCCACGGCACCATGGCGCCTGGCGTGCATAGCGTCATTCGCATGCTGCTGGGCGATCGTGATGATGTGCTGAGCTACTCCATGGAGGACGGCGTCTCCGCCGATGCCTTCGTGGCTGAGCTCGAGAACGTCATCGCACCCATCGGTGCCGACGATTCGGTTGTGGTGCTGGGCGACATCATTGGTGGTTCGCCGCTCACCAATACGCTCAACACGCTTACGCAGAAGGGCCTGCTCCCCAAGACCATTGCGCTTGGTGGCATGAGCCTGCCCATGGCAATCAGCGTCTTGATGGCAATGGATGACGGTGCGGACGACGCCACCCTTATTGCGTCCGCAATCTCTGAGGCACGTGAGGGTGCACGACAGGTGGAGCTCGCGCTTGATGACGAGGACGAAGAGGACCTCTAGAGCGAGTCAGCACAAAGAGAGTACCGAGGGAAGGACTACAACAATGATCTCATTCGTACGCATCGACGACCGTATGATCCACGGCCAGACCGTGACCCGCTGGAGCATCGAGTATCCGTGCGACGGCATCATCGCCGTTAACGACGTCGCCGCCAGCAACCCCGTCCTGAAGGCCGCCTACAAGGGCGCCGCTCCCGACAAGAAGATCTTCGTCTGGACGATGGATCACTTCAAGGAGAGCGCTGACAAGGTGCTTGCCAGCCCGACCAAGTACTTCCTGATCACCAAGAACCCCTTGGACATGAAGGAGATCCTGGTTGACTTTGGCTTCAAGCCCTCCGATGTAAAGCGCGTCATCGTCGGCCCCTGCAACGACCGCCCCGGCACCACCAAGCTGGGCAACAACCAGTCCATCACCGCTGAGGAGGCCCAGGCCTTCGAGGACATGACCAAGGCCGGCTACACCGTCGAGTTCGCCCTGGTCAAGGAGACCTCGATCGGCGAGTGGCCTAAGTTCCGCGGACAGTTTGACGTCAAGTAATTAGGCAAGAGTACCCATGGGCTCAGCTTGGTGGGCGTACCCATGGGTGACAAGAAGGGTTCAAAAGAACCCTTTGCAAGTAAGCATACGTTAGGAGGAGTTCCATGGGTATCTCTATGGTTCAGGCCATCTTGCTTGGCCTGTTCGCCTGCCTCGCATCGCTTCCGGGCATGGGCGGCACCACCATCGGCAACTACACGCTCGGTCGTCCTTTGGTGGGTGGCCTGGTGGTCGGCCTCATCCTTGGTGATGTCCAGACCGGCATCATCGTGGGCGCTGCCATTCAGCTCGTCTACATCGCGCTGGTGACCCCGGGTGGCACCGTCTCTGCAGACGTTCGTGCCGTTACCTACATCGGCATCCCTCTGGCCATCCTGGCCATCCGCGCTCAGGGTCTCGACCCTTCGTCTGATGCCGCCGCCGGCCTCGCCGCTTCCCTCGGCGCTGCCGTTGGTACGCTCGGCACGGTTCTGTTCTATGGCACCGCCACCCTCAACCTCGTGTGGCAGGGCATTGGCTGGAAGGCCATGGACGGTGGCAACTGGAACACCATCAAGAAGACCATCCCCCTGGTTGACTTCGTGCTGCCCTGGATCAGCCACATCGCGTTTTCGTTCATTCCGACCGTCGTGATCTGCCTTGCTGGTGAGTCCATGGTCGGCCTCATGAAGGACTACCTGCCGATGGATGGCGTCGCCATGAAGACGCTCTTCACCGTTGGCTCCCTGCTTCCCGCCGTCGGTATCGCCATCCTGTGCAAGCAGGTCGTGCAGAAGCCGCTCGACTGGGTCACCTTCGCCTTCGGTTTCATCCTGGCCGCGGTCATGGGCTGCAACCTCATTTGCTCTGCAGTCATCGCCGTGTTCTTCGCCCTGATCAACTTCAAGATCGAGCAGCTCAAGCTTATGCGTCCCGCTGTTGCAGCAGCCGGTGCCGCGTTTGATGACGAGGAAGAGGAGGACATCTAATCATGGCTGACCTCAAGAAAGTTTCCCAGAAAGCGCGCAACAGCGCATTCCTTCGCTGGATTTACGGCAACCTGACCTGCTTCTCGCAGGAGCACATGCAGACCTTCGGCTACCTTGCGGCCATGCTGCCCGTCGTCGACGAGCTCTATGACACCGATGCCGAGAAGGTCCAGGCTCTGTCCACCTATCGCACGTTCTTCAACACCGAGCCGCAGATCGGCACCATGGTCGTCGGCCTGACCGTCGGTCTTGAGGAGGCCCGCGCCAACGGTGAGCCCCTTGATGACGACACCATCAACGGCATCCGCGCCGGCCTCATGGGCCCGCTTGCCGGCCTTGGCGACTCCATCATCGTCGGCACCTTCATCCCCATCCTTCTGGGCATCGCGCTCGGCCTCTCCAACGGCGGCAGCGTCCTCGGCCCGCTGTTCTACATCATCGCGTGGAACCTTGCCATGTACTTCGGCATGAAGTTCGCCTTCGACCAGGGCTATGAGCTCGGTGGCTCCGCCGTCGAGGCCCTCGTCGGCCCGCAGTCCGC
>CADBRX010000059.1 GCA_902797175.1 uncultured Coriobacteriaceae bacterium
AGCAGGGTGAGTACGTCGACATGTGCGTGGGCACGCACCTCATGTACACCAAGGCGCTCAAGGCCTTCAAGCTGACGGGCGTCTCCGGCGCGTACTGGAAGAACGATGCCAAGAACAAGATGCTCACTCGCATCAACGGCATCGCCTTTGCCAGCAAGGCCGACCTCGACGCGCACCTCGCCTTCCTCGAGGAGGCCAAGAAGCGCGACCACCGCAAGATTGGCCAGGAGATGGAGCTCTTCATGTTTGCCGACGAGGGCCCGGGATTCCCGTTCTGGCTGCCCAACGGCATGCGCCTGAAGAACGCCCTCATGGACTACTGGCACGACATGCAGAACGAGTACAACTACGAGGAGGTACAGACCCCGATCATCCTCTCGCGCAAGCTGTGGGAGACCTCCGGCCACTGGGACCACTACAAGGAGAACATGTACACCACGCTCATCGACGACGAGGACTATGCCGTCAAGCCGATGAACTGCCCGGGCGCCTGCCTCATCTTCAAGAGCAAGCCGCGCAGCTACCGCGACCTGCCCCTCAAGCTCGCCGAGGCCGGCCTCGACCATCGCCATGAGCTTCGCGGCGCCCTCCACGGCCTCTTCCGCGTGCGCTCCTTCACCCAGGACGACGCGCACCTGTTTGTCCGCCCCGACCAGATCACGGACCTCGTGACCGAGACGGCTCACCTCATCACGGCCTACTACCAGCAGTTTGGCTTCCCGTATCACGTGGAACTCTCCACCCGCCCCGACAACTCCATGGGTTCCGACGAGGACTGGGAGCTCGCCGAGGAGGGCCTGCGCAAGGCGCTCGAGGCCATGGGCGTGGACTACATCCTCAACGAGGGCGACGGCGCCTTCTATGGCCCCAAGATCGACTTCCACCTGGAGGACTGCCTGGGACGCACCTGGCAGTGCGGCACCATCCAGCTCGACTTCCAGCTTCCGCAGAACTTCGAGCTCGAGTACACGGGCGCCGACGGCCAGAAGCACCGCCCCATCATGATCCACCGTGCGGGCTTCGGCAGCTTCGAGCGCTTCATCGGCATGCTCACCGAGCAGTATGCGGGCAAGTTCCCCACCTGGCTCGCTCCGTGCCAGGTCAAGGTCCTGCCCGTCTCCGAGAAGACCCGCGAGTACGCCCTCGAGGTCGGCGCCAAGCTCAAGGCCGCGGGCGTGCGCGTGATGGTTGACGAGCGCGACGAGAAGATCGGCTACAAGATTCGCGAGGCGCGCGGCGTCGACCGCGTTCCCTACATGCTCATCCTGGGCGAGAAGGAGCGCGACGCAGGCAACATCAGCGTGCGCGACCGCTCCAACGAGACGGTGCAGCGTGACCTTGACGAGTTCATCGCCGACATCACGGCAGAGATCGCCGAGCGCAGGTAACGAGATATAACGCAGCGTGTGGGGCGCCCGAGGATGGTCCTTGGGCGCCCTTTCCATAGCGGAGGGTGCGCGGAGGGAAGGATGCATGGACATCTCGCTTGACGAGCTGGAAGAGCTCTCGGCACAGATGGGGCCCGACCGGTGGCGCCAGGTCTCCGACGTCGCGCAGGTGGTTGCCAACTACCTGCGTTGCCACCCCCGCGTGGAGGCGGTCCGCTATCCCGGCCTCAAGTCGGACCCGCTCTTTGAGCGGGCCGCCCAGACCCTGCGCGGCGGCTTTGGCCCCCTTGTCCACTACGAGGTGGACGGTCAGTGGCACTGCCTGGAGTGTTCGCCTGGCGACGCGAAGGACGCCGTGCTGGAGCTCGAGGAGCGGCTGCGCGACGCCTAACGTGTCCCCTTTGAGTCCATATGGCGGTCCCGAAAGGCGCTTGCCGCAAGCTTCGCTACAATCTCTTCTGACCATGTGACTGCACAACAGACTGAGATTGGGGGAAGCATGGCAAAGATCAACAGGACACCCATCGACAGCGTTGCCGTCCTGAACACGCGCCTTTCCGAGATGCGCGCCGCGCAGGCGGTGTTCGCCACGTTCACGCAGGAGCAGGTGGACAAGATCTTCTACGAGGCCGCCCTTGCCGCCAACAAGGCCCGCATTCCGCTGGCCAAGATGGCCGTCGAGGAGACGGGCATGGGCGTCATGGAGGACAAGGTCATCAAGAACCACTACGCCTCCGAATACATCTACAACAAGTACCGCCACACCAAGACCTGTGGCGTCATCTCCGAGGACCCCGTGGGCGGCATCAAGCAGGTCGCCGAGCCCATGGGCATCGTGGCGGCGGTCATCCCCACCACCAACCCCACGTCGACGGCCATCTTCAAGTGCCTCATCGCGCTCAAGACGCGCAACGCCATCATCATCAGCCCGCATCCGCGCGCCGGCAAGTGCACCGCCGAGGCGGCGCGCATCGTCCGCGAGGCCGCCGAGGCCGCGGGCTGCCCCGAGGGCATCATCGACTGGATCGACAAGCCCTCCCTTGACATGACCAACACGGTCATGCGCTCGGCCGACATCATCCTGGCCACGGGCGGCCCGGGCATGGTCACCGCGGCCTACAGCTCCGGCAAGCCTGCCGTGGGCGTGGGTCCCGGCAACACCCCCGTCATCATCGACGACACGGCCGACATCCGCATGGCCGTCAACTCCATCATCCACTCCAAGACATTCGACAACGGCATGATCTGCGCCTCCGAGCAGTCCGTGACCGTCGTGGGCGACGAGGCGTATGCCGCCGCCAAGGCCGAGTTCGAGCGTCGTGGCTGCTACTTCCTGAAGGGCGAGGAGCTGGACAAGGTCCGCAAGACCGTCATCATCCACGGCTCGGTCAACGCCAAGATCGTCGGCCAGAGCGCCTACACCATCGCCCAGATTGCCGGCGTCGAGGTGCCCAAGTCCACCAAGATCCTCATCGGTGAGGTCGAAAGCGTCGACCCGTCCGAGGAGATGGCCCACGAGAAGCTCTCGCCCGTCCTGGGCATGTACAAGGCCGTCGACTTTGACGACGCCCTTGCCAAGGCCGAGCGCCTGGTGGCGGACGGCGGCTACGGCCACACGAGCTCGCTCTACATCGACACGCACGAGACCGAGAAGATGGCCAAGCACGCCGAGGCCATGAAGACCTGCCGCATCCTCATCAACACCCCGTCGAGCCAGGGCGGCATCGGCGACCTCTACAACTTCAAGCTCGCGCCGTCGCTCACGCTGGGCTGCGGCAGCTGGGGAGGCAACTCCGTCAGCGGCAACGTGGGTCCCATGCACCTGCTCAACATCAAGACGGTCGCAGAGAGGCGAGAGAACATGCTGTGGTTCCGCACCCCCGAGAAGGTCTACTTCAAGAAGGGCTGCATGCCCGTCGCCCTCGACGAGCTGGGCACCATCATGGGCAAGAAGCGCGCCTTCATCGTCACGGACTCGTTCCTCTACAAGAGCGGCTTCACCAAGCAGATCGAGGCAAAGCTCGACGAGATGGGCATCGCGCACGCCTGCTTCTACGACGTGGCGCCCGACCCCACGCTGCAGTGCGCGCGCGAGGGACTGGCCCAGCTGAGCTCCTTCGAGCCTGACACGATCATCGCCGTGGGCGGCGGCTCGGCCATGGATGCCGCCAAGATCATGTGGCTCATGTACGAGCACCCCGAGGCCTCCTTCGAGGACATGGCCATGGACTTCATGGACATCCGCAAGCGCATCTACACCTATCCCACGATGGGCGAGAAGTGCTACTTCGTGGCCATCCCCACGAGCTCCGGCACAGGTTCCGAGGTCACCCCGTTTGCCATCATCACCGACGCCGAGAGCGGCATCAAGTGGCCGCTGGCCGACTACCAGCTGCTTCCCAACATGGCCATCGTGGACACCAACAACATGATGAGCCAGCCCAAGGGCCTGACGTCCGCCTCCGGCGTGGACGTGCTCACCCATGCCCTCGAGGCCTACGTCTCCATCATGGCCTCTGACTACACCGACGGACTGGCGCTTCGTGCCGGCGAGCTCGTGTTCAAGTACCTCGCCCGCGCCTACGACAACCCCGATGACGTCGAGGCCCGCGACCACATGGCCAACGCGAGCTGCCTGGCCGGCATGGCCTTCGCCAACGCCTTCCTGGGCGTCAACCACTCCATGGCCCACAAGCTGGGCGCCTTCCACCACATCCCGCACGGCTGGGCAAACGCGGTCATCCTCACGCGCGTCATGCGCTACAACGCCGCCGAGCGCCCGACCAAGATGGGCTCCTTCAGCCAGTACGAGTATCCGCATGCCAAGGCGCGCTACGCCGAGTTCGGCCGCGCCTGCGGATTCACCGGCGCCACGGACGACGAAGTCTTCGAGAACTTCATCGCCGGCATCGAAGAGCTCAAGGCCCACGTGGGCGTCAAGCCGACCATCAAGGACTTCGGCGTGGACGAGCAGTACTTCCTGGACACCCTGGACGAGATGAGCGAACAGGCCTTCAACGACCAGTGCACGGGCGCCAACCCGCGCTATCCGCTCGTGTCCGAGATCCGCGAGCTCTACCTGGACGCCTACTACGACCGTGACCCGAGCTCCTACGAGGACTAGTCCATCTCAGCCAAGAAGGGAGAGCAACCATGTTTATCTCCAGCAACGCCGTCGTGCTCAAGAAGCGCGCCAACAAGGTGGTCTACCGTGACGGCGATCGCATCGTCAAGGTGTTCAACGACGTCAAGCCTGCGTCTGACGTCTTCAACGAGGCGCTCAACACCGCCCGCGTGGCCGAGGTCGGCATCCGCGTGTCCGTGCCCCTCCAGGTGAGCCAGATCGAGGGTGGCGACCACGACGAGTGCTGGGCCCTCGCCAACCAGTACATCCCCGGCAAGACCCTCTATGACGCCTGGATGGAGAACCCCGAGGGCTTCGACGGCTACCTCGACCAGCTCATCGACCTGCAGCTCGAGGTCCAGAGCTATCGCGCCCCGCTGCTCAACCGCCAGAAGGACAAGCTCAACCGGATGATCTCCAACACCCGCGGCATCATCGACGCCACGACCCGCTATGACCTGCACATCCGCGTGGAGGGCATGCAGGACGACGAGCACGTCTGCCACGGCGACCTCATCCCCTCCAACGTCATCCTGGGCGATGACGGCCTCCTGTACCTCTGCGACTGGGCCCACGTGACGGCTGGCCTGCCCGAGGTTGACGCCGCCATGACGTACCTGCTCTTCTCGATCAAGCATCCCGACAACGCCGAGCTCTACCTCAAGCGCTACTGCGAGCGTGCCGACGTCGCTCGCCAGGCCATCCTGCGCTGGATGCCGGTCATCGCGGCGGCCGAGCTTTCGCGTGGTCGCAAGCGCGACGAGGAGTTCCTCAAGAGCTGGGTCGACGTTTACGGAGGCGAATAGCGCTCTCGCGTCTGTCGATTTCAGTATTTGTTAAGCTAGGCTCATGGTTAGTCACATAAGCTAGGAGGGAGTCCCATGGATACCAAGCCCAGTCTCGCCAGGCGCGTCTTGCTCGGTGTTGCGTCCGCTGCACTTGCCCTGAGCGTGTGTGCTTGCGGCAATTCTGGCCCGAAGGCGGAGGACCAGGTCCGCACGATGGTCGACAACACGATGGCCATCTTCAAGAATCCGTCGAGCGAGAACATCTCCAATTACATCGATGACGAGACGGCCAGCGCGCTGGACCAGTACGGTATCGACCTGAGCGACTTCTTGGGCCATGCGTTCAAGAACCTCACCTACACCATCGACGAGGTGTCGGTTGACGGCGATACGGCCAACGTTAAGATGACCATCACCAACGTCAACCTCGACGAGGCGATGGATGCCGCGCTTGCGGAGTTTGACAAGTGGTCCGACACGGACGAAGCCATGAAGCTCTATCAGGACGAGGGCCAGGACGGACTATACAAGAAGCTCTTCGACCTGCTGTATGAGCAGATCGACGTGTTGGGCGATGGTGGCACCAAGACCACCGAGGCGACCCTCTACCTTGCCAAGCAGGAAGACGGCTCCTGGGACATCACCAACGATGCCGACAACAGCGACTTCTATGCCGCGCTCTACGGCGGTGCGACGTTCTAAAGGCTATGACAGCCCATTGAGACCGCCTGACGCCCCCTTGGCACGCTGCCAGGGGGCGTCAGTCTTTCTGGCACGCTCGGTTCTTGGTGGTGGGACAAAAACTGTGCCTATTGGGACCTCGCGGGGAGCGGACGGGTCGTCCTTTGGTTCACAACTGACCCGTTCTGTCCATGCAAGCAGTGGACGGGTCGTCCTCCGGATCAAAGTTGTCCCGTTCTGTCTTTGCGAGCGGTGAACGGGTCGCCCGTCGTCTTCCAGGCGTCCCGTTTCGTCATTGTTGGTGGTAGATGGGTCCGGAACGTGATCCGTCCAGCCATTTGCGGGACTGTTTGGACAAGAACAAGCCCACGGGTGACCAAACGGTCCCGGGCGGGGAC
>CADBRX010000060.1 GCA_902797175.1 uncultured Coriobacteriaceae bacterium
CTCATGTACGAGTGGGCCAAGGACCTCAACTTTGGGGTCATTCCCGTGGGGTCGCTCGTCGTCTGCATGAGCGAGGCCGACGTAGAGGGCCTGGAGATGCTGCGTCAGCGCGGCATCGAAAACGGCGTGCCCGACCTGCGCATCATAGGCCGAGATGAGCTGCGCGAGATGGAGCCAAACATCTCCGATGACGCCTTTGCCGCGCTCTGGGCCCCCACAGGAGGCATCGTCGACTGCTTTGGGCTCACGGTCGCCTTGGCAGAAAACGCCGCCGCAAACGGCGTCGAGTTCCGCTTCAACGCCCCCGTCACCGATATCGAGCGAGAGGGGAGCGACTGGGCCGTCACCGCAGGGGGAGAGCGACTTGTCGCCCATGCCGTGGTCAACGCCGCGGGCGTCTATGCCGACGAGATGCACAACAAGGTAGCCGCTGCAGATGACCACCTCACGATCATTCCGCGCAAGGGCGAGTACTACCTTCTCGACACGACGGCCGGCCAGCACGTCAGGCACACCATCTTCATGCTGCCCACCGCCATGGGCAAGGGCGTGCTCGTGAGCCCGACCGTACACGGCAACCTCATCGTGGGTCCCACGGCAACCGACATCGAGGACAAGGAGGCCATCGACACCACGGCCGAGGGCCTTGCCGAGGTCGCCTCGAAGAGCTCGCTCACCGTAAAGAACGTGCCGCTGCGCGAGGTCATCACGACCTTTGCGGGCCTGCGAGCCCACCAGGTGGCCCACGACTTCGTCATCGGCGAGGTTGCCGGCGCGACGCACTTCTTTGACTGTGCCGCCATCGAAAGCCCCGGCCTCACGAGCGCGCCTGCCATCGGCGTCTATGTGTCGGGCATGGTCGCAAATTCGCTCGGCCTTGCCAAGAAGCCTGAGGGCGCCTTTGACCCTACGCGTCCCGGCGTGGCCAACCTCGTTACCATGGACTTCGATGACTGGGACGCCCTTTGCAAGGAGAATCCTGCCTTTGGCAACATCGTCTGCCGTTGCTGCCGTGTGAGCGAGGCCCAGATCGTCGACGTCATCCACCGCATCCCCACGCCGCGCTCGCTCGACGCCATCAAGCGACGCACCAGCGCCACCATGGGCCGCTGCCAGGGCGGCTTCTGCACGCCCAAAATCATGGAGATCCTCGAGCGCGAGCTTGGCATGCGCCCGGATGAGATCACCAAGCGCGGTCCTGGCTCCGAACTTGTCGTCGGGACCAACAAGGACCACCTCGCGTCGGAAGACGCGACGGCGAAGGGAGGTGATGCGCGATGAGCCAGAACCTTGAGCATCGCGCCGTCGTGATCGTCGGTGGGGGTCCCGCCGGATTGGCTGCCGCCATCGGCGCACACGAGGCGGGGGAGCGCGACATCCTCGTCCTCGAGCGTGACACCAAGCTGGGCGGCATCCTCAACCAGTGCATTCACAACGGCTTTGGCCTCCACACCTTCAAGGAGGAGCTGACGGGCCCCGAATATGCCGCCCGCTACATCGCGCAGGTGGACGAGCTCGGGATCGAGCGCAGGCTGGGGACCATGGTCATGGACATCTCGGAGGACCGCGTGGTCACCGCGGTCTCTGCCGATGCCGGCATCACACGCATCCAGGCGGACGCCGTCGTCCTCGCCATGGGTTGCCGCGAGCGCCCGCGCGGCGCGCTTGCGACGCCCGGATACCGTCCGGCAGGCATATACTCCGCCGGCACCGCCCAGCGCCTCGTCAACATCGAGGGGGAGCTTCCCGGACGCGAGGTCGTCATCCTGGGGTCGGGCGACATCGGCCTCATCATGGCGCGCCGCATGACCTTCGAGGGGGCCCACGTCGCCTGCGTCGCCGAGATCATGCCCTATTCGGGTGGCCTCAAGCGCAACATCGTGCAGTGCCTTGACGACTTTGGCATCCCGCTGCTGCTCAGCCACACCGTGACGCGCATCGAGGGAAAGCAGCGCGTCGAGGCCGTATGGATCGCCGAGGTGGACGAGCACATGAAGCCCGTCCCCGGTACCGAGGTGCGCTATCCCTGCGACACGCTGCTGCTCTCTGTCGGCCTTCTGCCCGAAAACGAGCTCTCGCGTGACGCCGGCGTCGAGCTTTCGCCGGTCACGCGTGGGCCCGTCGTCAACGAGTCCCTCGAGACAAACATCCCTGGCATCTTTGCCTGTGGCAACGTCCTCCACGTCCACGACCTCGTCGACTTCGTCTCCCAGGAGGCAGCTGCTGCCGGCGCGTCCGCCGCGCACTTTGCCCAGAAGGGGGAGCCCCAGGCTGCACGTGAGGTCAAGGTCGTGGCGACGGACGGCGTCCGCTACACCGTGCCCTCCACCATCTCGCCGGAGCGCATGGGAGAGCAGCTCACCGTCCGCTTCCGCGTGGGCAACGTCTACCGCGACCATTACGTAAGTGTCTACCTTGATGACGAGCGCATCCAGCATCGCAAGAAGCGCGTCATGGCTCCCGGTGAGATGGAGCAGGTCATCCTCAAGCGCGAGGACCTGCTCTCTCGTCCCGGCATCAGCACCGTCACCGTCAAGCTTGAGGAGGAGTAGCCATGGCCACAGAGACCCGAGAGCTCACCTGCATCAACTGCCCCCTGGGCTGCCAGCTCACCGTCACCATGGTCGATGGCGAGGTCACCTCCGTCACCGGCAACATCTGCAAGCGCGGCGAGGTCTATGGCAGGAAGGAAGTCACCAATCCCACGCGCATCGTCACCACGACGGTGCCGGTGGTCGGCTCCAAGACCGAGCACATGGTGTCGGTAAAGACGGCCAGCGACGTTCCCAAGGACAAGATGTTTGAGGTCGTGGCGGCTCTTGCGGGCGTCACGGCACAAGCGCCCGTCGCCATCGGCGACGTCATCTGCGCTGACGTCGCCGGCACCGGCGTGGATGTCGTGGCGACCAAGAGCGCCTAGGGCCCCGCGCGTTTGTCGGAAGAACCTCACGGCTGTGGATGGCTAAGGGGGTCGTCCACAGCCCTCTCATACAATCGTGGGCAGGGAAGAGTGCGTCAGGTGCTGACGCATGAAGAGAAGGGTGCGCACATGGGATTTAGCAAGGACTTCTTCTGGGGCGGCGCAACGGCCTCCAACCAGTACGAGGGCGGCGTCTTCGAAGGGGGAGCGGGCCTCTCCACCGCTGACGTCATGACCAACGGCGCACACAAGGTGCCGCGCCAGGTCACCTATCGCATGCCTGACGGCTCGTGGGGCAAGACGCCCCTGTGCTTCCACAGCCCCGAGCGCCATCTTCCCGAAGGTGCCCAGGCCTGCCTGGTCGACGACCCCGACATCTACTATCCAAGCCACATCGCAAGCGACTTCTACCATCACTACAAGGAGGACATCCGCCTGTGCGCCGAGGAGGGCTTCAACTGCCTGCGCTTCTCGCTCAAGTGGAGCC
>CADBRX010000061.1 GCA_902797175.1 uncultured Coriobacteriaceae bacterium
CTCTACGTCGGCCTCGCTCATGCAGACGACGAGCGACCCCACGGGAATGACCCCAAAGTTGAGGTCCTTGGCCCACTCGTACATGAGTCGGTTGCCCTCGACGTTGAGCTTTGCCATGAGCGATCCGGGCTGCGCGTCAAAGCCCGCATGGACGATGGCCGAGTTTGCCTTGGACGTGCCGCAGCAGACATCCTCCTCGCGCTCGACCACGCAGACGCGTGCGTCATAGCGTGCGAGCTCACGGGCGATGGCGCATCCCGATACGCCCGCCCCAATGACGATTACATCAAACATTCGCCATACCCCTCTCTTTTCACAGACAGCCTAATGCTAGCTCAGGTGAGAGGAGATGGCGCCGTGGTTTGACCGGTCGTCGGTGACGGGTGACCATCGTCCCATGGCGTGCTCTTAAGGGCTATGCTCATTCACTCTACAGGAAAGAGGCCGGGGCTTTGGTGCCCCGGCCTCCTCTTGATGGCGGTCCAAGCGTTGTGGCGTATGCTCTACTTGCGCTTCACCGGAATGGGCTTTGGCGGCGTCTTGGGCTTCTTGGCGCCCGCGCGCACGACCGCGCCCTCGGGGCATGCCTCGCGGCACAGGCCGCACTGGGTGCACTTGCGCTGGTCGATGACGTGCACGAACTTGGCTTTGCCCAGGATGGCGCCGTCATCGCAGGCCTTGAGGCACGCGCCGCAGCCGGTGCACTTGCTCACCAGGATGTGGTAGGTCTTGAAGGCGTCGCAGCCAAAGGTCGGGCACTGGCGCTTGGCAAAGTGGGGCTCGATCTCGGACCCAAAGAGGTCGAGCGCCTGCGTGACCGCACGGCCGATGGCCTTGCCCTCGCCGCAGATGGCTTGTGACGCCATCACGGGAGCGAGGTCGCGCAGAAGAGCCACATCGGTCGGCTTGCCCCTCTTGGTGCAGGCGTCGGCCAGGATGACCGAGATCTGGTAGCCACCCTCGTGGCCGAAGGTGCAGGTGCACTCGGTCGCCATGCGCAGCTCGTCCACGATGGTGCGCAGCGCGGAGGCCATGCAGTCGTCCGTGCCATAGGTGCGCAGCGTCGACTCTGCTGAAACCTCGATCTCGTCACCAAAGTGATCCGGAGTCACGAAGCAGGCGGTGGGATAGGAGACCCATACGGCCTTGAGGCCCTCGGTCTCGTCGCCAAGCTTGGCGAGCAGGTCGGAGACGGTCGTGGTGCCGCTCTCGGCAATTACGTAGTCCATGCTTCCCCCTCCCTCTTAGTATTCGTTCCACAGACGCGGACGCGTGATGGTCAGGCGCAGGTCGCACTGGAGGCAACGAGAGGCCTCGCACTTGGCCTCGTCCTCGCTGAACGGGCACTCATACTGTTCAAAGTTGGACTTGCGCTCGTCTGCGGGAGCCATCTTTGGCTGGACGGCGGGCGTGTAGAACTCGGCCGGGGCCTTGCCCAGGCTCTTCTCGACAGGCTCGGGGTCGAGCAGCTCGGCGGAGATGTCACCGTCACCGCCCAGGTAGCGGTCGATGGCGCTGGCAGCCTCGCGGCCCTCCTCGATGGCGCCGATGACGCTCTTGGTGCCGGTCACGACGTCGCCTGCGGCAAAGATGCCGTCGGCGCTGGACATGTGCTCGCCGTTGGCGACGATGTAGGGGCCGTGCGTGAGCTCGAGGTCGAAGCCCATCGTATCCTCGGGCTTCTGGCCCACGCCAAAGATGACGTAGTCGGCAGGAAGCGTGAGCTCTCCGCCCTCGACGAGCTCGGTCACTGCACGGTGGTTCTCGTCAAAGTAGAACTTCGCGATCTTGTGGATGGTCATGGAGCCGACCTTGCCGGTGCCATCGTCGTTGATGGAGGTGAAGGCATAGGCGTCGTGCAGGACGATGCCCTCCTCGGCCGCCTCCTCGCGCTCCTCGGGCGTTGAGGTCATGACGGCCTCGGCCTCGAGGCATGCGACGTCGACGCTCGCGGCGCCCAGGCGCACGGCGGTGCGGGCGCAGTCATAGGCGACGTTGCCGCCACCAAGCACGACCACGCAGCCACCCTCGACGGGCTGCGGGTTGCCCTCACGGGCGGCCTTCAGGAACTCCGTGTTGACGTAGACGTTCTTGAGGTCATGGCCCTTCATGGGAAGGACGTTGCCCTGGAAGGTGCCCACGGTGACGAGCACGGCGTCATAGCCCTGGGTCAGGAGCGCCTTGACGTCCTTCACGCGGGTGTTGCACTTCAGCTCGATGCGCGGCTCGGCATCCGTGCCCTGGCTGATCTCGAGGATGGTCGCAACCTCACGGTCGACGATCTCGTCCGGAAGGCGATACGCAGGAATGCCGTAGCGCATCTGGCCGCCAACCTTGGCGTTGGCCTCGAAGACGTCGACCTTGTGGCCCTTCTCGGCGAGGAAGAGTGCGGCGGTGAGGCCACCGGGGCCCGCACCGACGACGGCAACCTTCTTGCCCGTGAGGGGCTCGTGGCGCACGCGGCTCTTCCACGCGCCGTCATCACGCACCGCGGCGGCACGCTTCAGGCGGCAGATGGAAAGGGGCTCCTGCAGGTAGTTGCGCTTGCACTCCCCCTGGCAGTTGTGGGTGCAGATGTTGCCGAGCGTCTCGGGGAAGGGAACCTTCTCGCGGACGACTGCGGTTGCCTTCTCCCACTCACCGGCCTTGACATAGCGCAGGTAGCGCGGGATGTCGATGTGCGCAGGGCAGCCGCTGCGGCAGGGAACGATGTTGTCCTCACGGCTACGGCCCTCCTTGGCGATGCCGACCATGTCCACAATCGAGCCGGTCGGGCAGACCTCGATGCAGGCGCCACAGAAGCGGCAGCCAGCCTCTTGCAGGGAGTTGCCGTTGATGGCCACGCGCATGGAGCCGTCCTCGGCGCGGTGGAAGCCGATGGCACCGACGCCACGCAGCTCCTCGCAGGCACGCACGCAGCGTCCGCAGCGGATGCAGCGCGTGAATCCGTGGGTGATGAGCGGGTTGGAGTCGTCGGTGGGGACGGTGCGGCCCTTGCAGCGCCAGCGCTGCGGCGAGACGCCCATGTACTGGTACATGGACTGCAGCTCGCAGACGCCATACTTGGGGCAGCCGGTGCAGTCGGCCGGGTGCGTCGCCAGAATGAGCTCCATGGCCAGACGGCGCAGCTTGTCGGCGGCGTCGCCCTTGGTGTTGACGACCATGCCCTCGCGGGCCTCGGTCATGCAGGCGCGGACGGGCTCGCCCTCGCCCTCCACCTCGACCATGCAGAGACCGCATCCCCCGATGGGCTCCAGGTCGGGGTGGCCGCACAGGTGCGGAACGAAGATGCCGGCCTCGAGCGCCGCGTTGAGGACGGACTGGCCCTCTTGCGCCTCGATCAGCTGGCCATCGATCGTCAGCTTCATGTGCTTCCTCTCCTCTCTTGCGAATGCGTTGGGAAGGCGAACCGCTCCCCAGCTTGCGAAAAGCGGGACCCCTCTCAGAGGAAGGGTCCCGCGCAAGACGCGTCAGTGGCTAGGGCCTAGTCCCAATCACCGTCGTCATCCCAGTCCTCGGCGTCCCCGCCCTCGAAGGCCAGCTCGGCGGCGTTCTCGCCGGCGATGCGGCCGGAGTTCAGGCAGAAGCCCATGGTGTTGCCCGGGATGCAGAAGTTGTAGGAGTCACCGTAGATGGTGCAGGCGTCGGTGCCGACGCAGTACAGGCCAGGGATGGTCTCGTAGTCATCGGTCATGACCTCGAGCTTGTGGTTGACCAGCACGCCACCCAGGGTGCCGTAGGCGCCCATGAACTGCTTGCAGCCGTAGAAGGGA
>CADBRX010000062.1 GCA_902797175.1 uncultured Coriobacteriaceae bacterium
CGCGCTAGAGGGCGCCGGTGACGGCGTCAGTAGATAAATGGTCGCCCCCGACAGAACCCGGCTTATCGGCCCACCTCGCACGTTTTTTTGCCGCTCGTACCAAAGGGGTATCGCCCTTTTGGTACGTGTGCCGAAGGGGCGATACCCCTTTGGTATGGGCAATACAGATGTTCTCTCTGATTCTCACAATTAACGTACAGCCGTTCCTCTATACTGGATTCAAGAACAGAAGTTCCGAGTTCGGGAGGGGTGGTGAGCGATGCGCGGCAACGTGCCCACAACCGGTCGCGAGGTCAGGCGGCGGGACGGCTCGCACCCCTCTGGGCACACCCGCCCCGTGTCGGTCCAGGGCGCCCAGCTTCGCGTCGAGGCGGCGCTTGCCGACGGAAACGCCGTCTCGCTCGCGTGCGACCCCACCCTCGAGGGCACGCTCGGCGCGACCGGCATAGGGTATCTGGCCCACGCGGACGCCAGCCGCATCCGCCTGGTCCCCCGCGACGGCTGCCAGCCACGCTTTGGCGAGCAGGTCGTGGACACGCCGTCAGATGGGGCGGACGACCTTGTCGCCCTGGCGCAGCGCGTGTACCGGGGCATCGAGCGGCATGTGGCCGCGGGATGCCCCCGTGCCCGCGCGGGGGTGTGCCCCGCCACCTGCACGGGGGCGTGCGCCAGCAGGATCGCCCTTGCCGCGGCCTCCGACGTCCCCACCATGCCCGAGTCCATCCATCGCTATGTACGCCTGGCGTTTGACGAGGGGCCGCGCCTGCGTGCGCTCATGGCCGAGGAGCGGGTAGTCGAGGTGGACGAGCTGGCGCGCGCGGTCCTGGGCGAATGCGAGCACACCAAGCAGTCCGCGCGCTTCTCGCTGCTGGCTGACGGGTCGCTCTTCTCGATCTTTCGGCCCAAGGCCGACACCATACCGCTCACGGCTGGCTACTTTGCCCGGCGCATGGACAAGGAGCGCTTTTGCATCGTGGACCCCATCCATCGCTCGGCCGCGTTCCACGACTCGGGCGCCCTTGGGGGCCGCAAGGGCTACGCCGTCATCAGGATTGACCAGCAGAGTGCGGATGAGCTGGTTTCTGAGAAGGGCCTCTCCCCCGACGAGCCCTCTGTGCGCTTCCTCTGGCGGCGCTTTTACGATGCCGTGTCTCCCGCGGGCCATGACGAGCCGCGGCGTGGGGGCGATGTGCAGGACAGCTGGCTGCCGCGGCGCTTCTGGGGTGACCTGGCCAGGTCGGACGAGCGGATGGCCGATGTGCCGAGTGTTGGCAAACGCTCTACTGCAACCCTCAACTAACCATCAAGGTCGCAGGTAGTTGGGCTGTGGTGTGGGGAGAGGGTTGAGCGAGCCTTTTGCTGGCGGGTGGGGTCGGGGCGCTGACGAGATGGGATTTGCGTTGTGTCAGCGTTTCCTGACAGCGAGAAGCGCTGACGAGATGGGAATCGCGTTCCGTCAGTGTTTCTCGGCGGGCTCGAGGTGCTGACGAGATGGGAATCTCGTTCCGTCAGCGTCTCCTGGCTGAGGAGGGACGCTGACGAGACGAGAAACGCGTTCCGTCAGCGTTTGCCGGTGGGCTCGGGACACTGACGAGATGGGAATCGCGTTCCGTCAGCGTTTCTCTGAGGCCAGGGACGCTGACGAGATGGGAATCGCGTTCCGTCAGCGTTTCTCGGTGGCGGAGGACGCTGACGAGATGGGAATCGCGTTCCGTCAGCGTTTCTCGGTGGCGGAGGACGCTGACGAGATGGGATTTGCGTTGTGTCAGCGTTTCCTGACGGCGAGAACCACTGACGAGATGGGAATCTCGTTCCGTCAGCGTTTCTCGACGGGCCAGGGACGCTGACGCGCCCGCCAGCAGCCCTCCCCCCACACAAAAACACCCCCGCACGTCCTTCTGAACAGAGGACATGCGGGGGCGTCCCACGCTATCAGAAAACGCTCAACCTCTAGTCGAGGTCACCAAAATCGTCGAAGCTGGTGGGCATGGGCGCAAGCACCGTCGCGTCAGGAGACGCCGCGGGCGCCGGCGCGGGAGCCGGGGTCGGGATCGCGGGAGCCGGAGCCACGGACTCGCGGGCGGCAGAGCCGTTGGGCGTGGAGAGGGTCGCCTGCGGGAACACAGCGTCAGCATCGTCGATGAAGTGCTGCAGGAGCTTCTTGTACTCGGAACGGAAGTCCTCGCGGGACTGCTTCAGGCGATCGATCTCGTCAAGCTCGCTCTGCTTCTCGGCCAGCGCCTGGCGGATGACCTCGCGGGCCTTGGTCTCGGCGTCGGTGCGGATCTTGTCAGCGGCAGAACGGGCCTCGTCAAGCAGGTTGTCGGCGCTCTGCTGGGCAACGATGAGCACCTGGGAGATCTGGCGCTCGGAGGCAAAGTAGTCGGACTCGTAGGCAGGAGCCGGAGCGGCAGCGGCGGCTGCACCCTGCTCGCGGAGCTGGGCGACCTGCGCCTGGGCGGCGGCAAGCTGCTGCTCGGAGCTGTTCAGACGGCCCTTGAGGTCGGCGATCTTGTTGAGCATCGCGTCAACCTCGCTTGCGATCTGGTCGAGGAAGGAGTCAACCTCCTCGGTGTTGTAGCCGTGCTTGGACGGGGAGAAGGTGAGTTGTTCAATGTCTGCAGGTGTGATTGCCATCTTTTTCCCTTTCGTCTTGTCGCCGCCACGCATGGCGAACGTACTTACCTAAAAAGTATAGCCACAAATGCGTCAAAGAATACGCTTGATGACGTCCAACACGATGATTGCCACCACTGGCGAGAAATCCAGCGACAGCGAGGACCCCATGTCGGGGATGATCCGCCTGAAGAGGTTGAGGAAGGGCTCCGTCAGGGAGCCGACGGCGGCGCGGATCTGGTCGATGATGGAGCCGGGGGCCGCAGGGACCCAGCTCAGGATCGCCGAGAAGATGATGAGGAGCTGGTAGGCGTCAAGGATGCGCCACAGGACCACGCGTATCACGTCACTCACCTGCCAATTCCCGCGTGCGGGCAAGAGCCGCGTCCACGCCGTCCAGAACCGACGAGAAGAGCTCGCCCTCCATGGCGCGCAGGGCGGCGATGGTGGTGCCGCCCGGCGAGGAGACGCGCTCCATGTAAGCACGCGGATGGGCGTCCGAGGAGAGCAGCTGCTCGGCGGTTCCGCGCATGGTGGAGGCCACCATCTCGCGGCAGTCCGCCGCGCCAAGCCCCGCCTCGATACCGGCGCGGGTCATGCAGTCGACGAAGAGCGCAAAGAACGCCGGGGCGCAGCCGCACACGACGCCCGCGACGTCGAGCTGGTCCTCGCGCATGACGCGCGCGACGCCCAGAGACGACAGGAGGTCGCACACGAGCGCGACGTCGTCGCTGGTGGCATGCGTGCCTGCGGTGATGGCCACGGCGCCGGAGCGCACCTGCATGGGAAGGTTGGGCATGCAGCGCACCACGCGGGCGCCCTCGCCAAGCCAGCCCTCGATGGTCGCGATCTTGACGCCGGCGGCGATAGACACCACCAGCCGTCCGTCCAGCGCCGGGGCGATCCCCTCGACGACCCCGGGAAGGACCTGGGGCTTGACGGCGAGGACGACCACCTGGGGGTCGGCGGACGCGATCATGTCCGCGGCGTCGGCAAACGCGGTCGCGCCCAGCTCCTCAAACGAGGAGCGGACCTGCTCGCTCAGGTCGCTCACGTAAAGGGCCGAGGCGTCAAGCGTGCCGGACTCCACGAGCCCGCGCGCGATGGAGCCTCCCATGGCTCCCGCACCCACGAACGCTATGCGAAGGTCTGCTGAAGGCATAGCCGCTACCTCGTGATCACGCCGTCGGCGGCGAGCTTGTCGAGGTCGGACTGCGAAAGCTGCATGTTGGCGGGCAGCACCACGAAGGCGCGGTCGCCCAGCTCGTCCACCGTGCCGCCGATGCCGCAGGTGAAGCCAAAGGAGAAGTCGAGGATGCGCTTGGCGACCTCGACGCTCGTGTTCTTGAACGACAGGACCACCGGCTGGTTGGTGCGCACGCGACGAACGACCATCTGGACGTCGTCATAGGCGACCGGCTTGAGGACATAGGGAGGAAGCTGGGCAAAGCCGGAGCGCGGCAGCGGGGTGAGCCCGATGTCTCCCGGCGTGGTGGAGCCGGCGGTCCCCAGGGCGCCGCGGCCGGTGTTCTGCGCACCGTGCGTGGCGTCGCCATAGGAGGAGCGATAGTCGCCGGAATAGGCGCCCTGCTCGATGGGGTAGCCGTACCCCGCCGAGGCGTTGCCGGCGTTGCTCCCCACCGGACGGCCGGACCTCGTGTAGACCGAGACGCTTTCCGCCTCGGGACGGCGGGTGTTTCCGAGGATGCCGCTCGTGTCGCGCTGAGGCTCGTCGTCCTCCTCGTCGTCGTAGTACTCCTCGAACTCCTCGTCCTCGTAGTAGTCGTCGTCTCCGCCGAGGTTCAGGCGCTCCCTGATGTTGTCAAAGAAACCCATGCGTACCACCTTCCGAGCCCGGCGCCGCTGGCGCCTTGCCTTCAAAACGAACAGAGCGCCACTGGCGCCAGTCGAGCTGATAGTGCTAGTCAAGCGGATAGTGCTCGTCGAACACTATCCTTCCCAGTCTAACGAGTGTTGAACCCTCCTCCACCGCAATTTGGAAATCGTCACTCATGCCGCAGGATAGCACGCTGAGCGGCATGCCCGTGCGAACACGCAGCTCGTCGGCCAGATTGCGCAGGCCACTGAACGTGCGCCGCGCCTCGCTGGCGTCGTGCGCGGGCGCCATGGTCATGAGGCCCTCGACCTGAAGGCCTCCCAGGCCCAGCACCTCATCCACCTGGGAGCGCAGCTCCGCCGGGTCAAAGCCCGACTTGCTCTCCTCCCCTGACACGTTGACCTCGATGAGCACCTTGGCGACGATGCCGCGCGCCTCGGCGCGCTTTGCGATGGCCTGCGCAAGGTGGAGCGAGGACACCGAATGGATGAGCTCGACGTTGCCGAGCACCTGGTTGATCTTGTTCTTCTGCAGGTTGCCGATCATGTCAAAGCGGACCATGTCCGCCTGGCCGGACGCGCGCAGCGCGGCGAGCTTGCGCGAGAGCTCCTGGGGGCGGTTCTCGCCAAAGAGGCGCTGGCCGGCCGCGATGGCGAGGGCGACCTCGTCGGGGCCGACGGTCTTGGAGACCGCAAGCAGGTCGACCTCCTGTGGGTCCCTGCCCGCACGGGCGCACGCGTCCGCGATCATCGAGAGCAGCGCCGCGCGGCGCTCGGAGAGAAACGCGCCGTAGCGCTCTGACAGGCTTTCGTCCATCTCACACCTCCTCTGAGAGCGGTCCGGGGAGCACGGCGAGCGCGCCATGGCGGCCGCACGAGCCGCCCGACGCGCGGTACGAGAAGAAGCGGTCGGTCGTCGTGGCGGTCGAGGCGTCGCATGCGGCGATGGCATCGGCGCGGAGGCCCTCCTCAAGGAGGGTCTGGCGCACCGCGGCGCCCAGGTCCAGATGCCTCTTGGGCAGGCAGACGCCCGCACCAAACTCTGCGGCAAAGCGGTCGAGCAGCTCCTGCGAGACCTCGTAGTCCGCCCCCATGATGTGGGGACCCACGTAGGCGCTCACCTCGCCCGCGCCGACGCCGCCCACCTCGCAGAGCAGCCGGAGGGCACGGCGCGAGATGCGCGCGATGGTCCCCTTCCAGCCCGAGTGGATGACGGCAAAGCATCCGGGCGCCGCGAGCACCACGGGCACGCAGTCGGCGTAGCACAGGAGCACGGGGACGTCCGGGGCCGCGCAGACGACCGCGTCGGCGCCCGCGCGCGCCTCCTCCTGGGCGGCGCGCACCGCATCGGGGGACCCCTGCGCGATGGCCACGACGTGGTCTCCGTGGACCTGCCGCGGGTTCACGAGACGCCCGTCCAGCCCGGGAGCCCCCAGGGCGACCAGCGCGCGCCGGCGGTTCTCCGCCACGCGGGCAGGGTCGTCCCCGCAGGCATCGCCCAGGTTGAGGGAGGCATAGCTTCCCGTGCTCACGCCTCCCGTGCGCTCGGTGAACGCGAACGTGACCCCGCCGGGGCGACGCTCGTCGCTCAGCAGGGTCACGCCGTGAGACGTGCACGTTGTCAGGTGCGCGCCGACCATCTTGAGCTTAGAGACGGCTGTTCCTGAGGAACTCGGGAATGTCAAAGCCGGAGTCGCCGCCAGCGGCGGGACGGGACGGCTGCGCCGGTGCGGGAGCGGGACGGGAAGGACGCTCGCGCTGCTGGTTGGATCCGAGCTCGAAGGAAGGCAGGGACTGCTGCTTGGCGCTGGCCTCGTTGAAGCCGGTCGCGATGACGGTCACGCGGACCTCGTCGCCGAGGCTCTCGTCGACGACGGTGCCGAAGATGATGGTGGCGTCCTCGTCGACGTTCTTGGCGACGATGTCGGCCGCGTCGTTGATCTCCTGGATGCCCAGGTCCTTGTTGCCCGCGATGGAGAGCAGCACGCGTGTGGCGCCATCGATGGAGGTCTCGAGCAGCGGGCTCGAGATGGCCTCCTCGGCGGCGGCGGCGGCGCGGTTGTCGCCGGAGGCGATGCCGATGCCCATCATGGCGGTACCGGAGCCCTTCATGATGGTGCAGACGTCGGCGAAGTCGAGGTTGATGAGGCCCGGGACGGTGATGAGGTCCGTGATGCCCTGGGTGCCCTGGCACAGCACGTCGTCGGCCATGCGGAAG
>CADBRX010000063.1 GCA_902797175.1 uncultured Coriobacteriaceae bacterium
GCAGGTCAAATACCGAAAAGTGACTTGACGGCCAGAACGGTAAAGCCTATCTTTGAGCGCTGGAACTTTTTCGGGACCGTGAGGCCGCTGGTTCGAATCCAGTCGTCCCGACTAGGCTCACGAGGAGGTCGCTGGCAGACGCCGGCGACCTTTTTTTGTTCTGTTGGACTTTTGGAGCAAGACGATTTGGGCTACGAGGAGGCGCAACGCTGACGGGATGGGATCCTCGTTTTGTCAGCGTTTTTGAGGGGCGCGGCACGCTGACGGGATGCTTTTCTCGTTCCGTCAGCGGATTCCTGACGTGACGGCACGCTGACGAGATGAGTTTCTCGTTCTGTCAGCGTTTTTGAGGGACGCGCCACGCTGACGGGATGGGTTTCTCGTTTCGTCAGCGTTTTTGAGTGGCGCGGCACGCTGACGAGATGGGTTTCTCATTCCGTCAGCGTTTTTGCGAGAGGCGCTTGCGGGCGAGCCTCTCACACCAGCTCGAACTTCGGGCGGTCCCCAGCGTCCCACATGGGCTGATAGTCGTCGTCTACGAGCCCCAGGCGGTGCATTGTCTCCAATGCGGCCAGTCCGCTCGCGGCGTCCTTCTCGTAAAGCGTCGCTGCCGACTCGTAGACGCTCCAGAGGTGCTCCTTCATGAAGACCATCGCTATCTGGCCCTCGCTAACTTCGATCTCGCGCCTCATGCTGCCCCCCTGGGTAGGCGAACCCGTCGCCGACCATCTCGTATGCCTGTTCCTCGCTTGGTCAAGGGTATCGCAAAACGCGTCGTGGCTTGCACGGGCCCGGGGTTACCAGTTCTCGCAGGCGAACGCGATGGCCTCGTTGAGGTAGTCGGTCTCGATGGTATATGCCGGACGGTCGAACTTTTCCTGCAGGTACTCGATGAAGCGCGAGAGGCTCCACCTGCTCGCCTTTGCCGACGCCATCATCCTGAGCAGATCGTCCTTCTTCTTTTGGGTCAGCTTTCCTCCCGCAACGCCCTCGAGCAGATCGTCAGGAATCTCAACGCCGTCAAGCTGGGCAAAGTCTTTTCTACCGCTTCGGGCCCTTCTACGAGTTCCGCAACTGATAGGGCACTGGAAAGGTACACAGCTGGCAATCGCTCCGCCAAAGAGTAGTACCCTTACCTACAGGTACGCCCAGAAACGGGGAGGGTATGGACGAGAACCTCGATACCCTGGAGGCAAGGATTCCCTTTGCGCCGCAGCTTCCCACGGCCCAACAGATAGCCGCGGGGCTGGCCATTCTTGCGCTTATGGGACCTGCGGCACTGGGCGGCATACCGGTGCTCCCCGTCACCATCCAAGACGAGCGGCGACGCCAACAGGACGAAATCCAGCAGACAAGCGAGTCGAGCGTCGGCGTCTACCACTCCTCGGATGAGGCCGCCGTTGCCCTTGCCGTTTCGCAGAAGCGCCTGGCCAAGGTGAGCAACGAGGTCAACCAGACCCATACGCATGACGTAAGCGAGCAGGACATCGTCCACGCAGCCGACCGCGTGTTTGCCAACGAGGTGCGGCCCGAGCTGAGCGCACGCTTCCTTTCTGCCCTCAGCCACGTGGCCACCGACACGGCAGACCTCTGCATGCTGCGCGACGACGAGGCGCATGACTCGCAAGGGGTCCCACCCCTTTGAGTCATGCGCCAATGAACGGCCCGTTTTGCGGCAGCTCCATGGCGCGCAGGTCCCTGAAGGCGCGAATGGTCGTGGGCAGGTACAGCAGCACCAAAATCCCAAACAGGATCATGGAGGGCAGCGCGTGCCCAGGGTCGGTCGATACGTAGGTGGGAGCGCTCATGCCCCCGCTTCTGACGGTGCTGCCGCACAGGATGACCCAGTCGGTAAAGGCATGCACCGTCATGGCACTCCACAGGTTCTTGTCCTCCATGATGGGAGCGCACAGGACAAGGGCAAGCACGCACTTGGTGGTGCCTTCGTCTCTCTGAGATCTAGCTTCGTAGTGGTGGGTTTCGGTCATGGGAGCTCCTTTCACCGAGCCGCTGAGCCTAATAATCGATCACCGCCGCTAGGGGCAGGAGATGGATTATCTCCGCACATAATACGTCATGAAACGGCATGAGAGCTTAACTATCCTGCGGGAGCATCCGTGGATGGAACACCATCGCCACAGCAAGAATGAGGAGCACCCTACCACACGAAATTGGACTTGAGCATCTCGCCGTTGTCCATGAGGATGTCCTCGCCCGTGATGGAGCGGTTAGTCACCGTGAGGAAGTACGCAAGGTCTGCCACCTCGGACGCCTCTGCCCACTTGCCCAGGAGCGTCTCTCCAAGGACCTCCTGGTAGAGCGCCTCGTTCTCAAGGATGTGGGCGTTGGCGGGCGTGATGACGCCTCCGGGAGAGACGCTGTTGACCGTGACGCCGCGCGAGGCGAGCGCAAGGGCCAGGTTCTTCATGTATCCCACAATGCCCGCCTTGCTGGCGACGTACATCGGAAACTCAGCCCCGTTGCGCGCGGATGCGGAAGCAACGAACAGCACCGACTTGAGCGTGGGGCTTTCCACGTAGCGCTGGGCGAAGCGAATGGTCGCGGTGAGGTTCACCTCGATCGCATCGGCCTCCTCGAGGGTTCCCGCGTTACACACCACGATGTCCAGGTCGTCTACCTCAGGTAGCTCGGCCGAGCGGATATCGCACACGAGGTGCGTGTAGCCCGCACGATCAATCGCCGAAGGCGCGACGTCAATGCCCGTCACGCGATGTCCTTTGCTCAGGAACTTCTCCGCGATGGCCTGTCCGATACCGCTGCTCGTACCGCTCACCAGCACGTTCATGGCTATGCCGCCTCTTCTGCCAGTTCTCCTCCGCGTCGCTCCATGATACCGCGCGAGATGCGATACCCCACGGGCGAGAAGAGCACCTCAGAAAGCAGCTCGACCAGGCCACCCGTGATGGCGCACGTGACGCACTGGACGAGCGTCCAGCCAAAGAAGGTCCTACTCACCAGGAGCGCAAAGACTATGTTGTCGACGAACTGCGCGATGAAGGTCGAAACGTAGCTGCGCGTGGCAAAGGCGCCAAAGCCCTTGCTGCCCAGGCGCTTGCCAATAGCCCAGTTGAGGAAGTTGTTGCACACCGCAGAGACGGTAAAGGCAATGGAGCTGCCCAGCAGAATGAACCACGTGCCGCCAAACGTATGGTCAAGCGCCACGTTGATGGCCTCGCCGCCAACGTCCACAAAGCTCTCTCCCCATGCGCCGGGGATCTTGCTCCCCACAAAGAAGATAGCCGCCATGAAGAGGTTGAGCAGCATCGCGACGATCGAGCCCGCCGTGGCGGCGCGCGGGCCATAGCAGTGCGTCATGACGTCCATCGTCAGGAACGCGAGCCACGAAAGGATGATGCCGCAGTCAAGGGCCAGCCAGGGAATGCCCGTGTCGATGCTCTTGTTTGCGAGGAGATTCATGCCCACGACGGACAGCGTCGTTAAGGTGAGCAGAAGCGGGGGTACGGTGTCGAGCAGGCGAAGTGCCTCGTCAAGTGCCTTTTTCATGCGGCAACACTCCTTGTTTTTTAGAGGTGGTTATCAAGTAACACCTTGGCGCATGGAATGTGCGCCCCTTCGAGCGCGAGGAATGACTATACCACAGTTGGTTGGTGAGACAAGTTCTTGCACCAACCGCTAAATGGGATACTTCCTATTAGAAGTGGGTGCCCATGGGACCCGCGCCTTTTTGCGGTATGCTTTTGTGGTTGCATCTTCCCACAGAAAGGGGACACCATGAAGATCGCAGATGGCGTCTTGTACGTTGGCGTGAACGACCACCAGCTTGACCTCTTTGAAGGCCAGTACATCGTGCCCAATGGCATGGCCTACAACTCCTACGTCATCAAGGACGAGAAGATCGCCGTGATGGACGGCGTCGACGGCAACTTTGTTGACGAGTGGCTCGCCAACCTTGAGGCCGCCCTTGACGGCCGTACCCCCGACTACCTCATCGTCCAGCACATGGAGCCCGACCACAGCGGCAGCATCCTCGCGTTTGTGGAGCACTACCCCGAGGCGACCATCGTGGGCAGCGTGGGTGCGTTCAACATGATGCAGAACTACTTTGGCACCAAGTTCGAGGGCCACAACCTCATCGTCAAGGAGGGCAACACGCTGTCGCTCGGCACGCGCGAGCTCACCTTCATCATGGCGCCCAACGTGCACTGGCCCGAGGTCATCTTTACCTACGACGCCGCCGACAAGGTGCTCTTTACGGCAGACGCCTTTGGCAAGTTTGGCGCGCTTGACGTGGACGAGGACTGGGACTGCGAAGCCCGCCGCTACTACTTTGGCATCGTGGGCAAGTTTGGCAAGAACGTGCAGGCAGCCCTCAAGAAGGTCGCCACCCTCGACGTCGAGGTCATCTGCCCGCTGCACGGCCCCATCCTCTCCGAGAACCTTGAGCACTACCTGGGGCAGTACCAGACGTGGTCGTCCTATGGCGTGGAGACCAAGGGCGTCGTGATTGCCTACTCCAGCGTGTATGGCCACACCAAGGAGGCCGTCGAGCTGCTTGCCGCCAAACTCGAGGAGAAGGGCTGCCCGCGCGTCGTGGTGACCGACCTCGCCCGCGATGACCAGGCCGAGGCCGTGGAGGACGCCTTCCGTCACGGGGTCCTCGTGCTGGCGACCACCACCTACTGCGGTGGCATCTTCCCCGCCATGGACCAGTTCATCCATCATCTGCTGGACCACGACTTCCAGAAGCGCACGATTGCCTTTGTGGAGAATGGCTCGTGGGCACCGGCGGCCACCAAGGGCATGAAGGCCCTGACCGACCGCATGAAGGAGATCACGTACTGCGAGCACGGCGTGAGCATCAAGGGCGCACTCAACGACGATTCGCGCGCCCAGATCGACGCGCTGGCCGAGGAGCTCGTCGCCAAGTTCTAAATCTAGATACCGATACGTAAGGGTTACACCCCTTTGTATCGCTTCCGGGAAGCGATACAAAGGGGTGTAACCCTTACGTATCGGATTGCTGTGGCTTACTGCTTGGGCTTGTTGGTTCCCAAGGCGGTGGTCAGAAGGGTGGCCAACCCCTGTGCGGCAAGGGCGCCAGCGGCCGACTTGGCCAAGATCTCTGCCGTCGAGGGGACGTTCGAGGGCTTTGCCGCCGTAGCGTCTGCCGAGGCATTCGTGCTCCCCGTCGCAGCTCCAAAGAGGGCGCTCGCCAGCTGGTGCACGCTGCCGCCGCTTTGGCCCATGAGCGTGGAGGCCGCGCTGGCCGTGTCGGTGGACCCCAGGCTCTGGCCGCTCGCCTGCGCCGCAAGCTGCGTCAGCACCTGGCTCATGTCATCTTTTGAGATGCGCTCGTCTGAGCCGGTTGCCGCGGCCGTCGTGGAGTACGGATGCTCCACAAACTGGCTCACGAGCTGCGGGTTATTGCCAAGGTAGCTCAGGAGTTGAGAAGCGACTGATTTTGTGTCCATAGGTCCCTCCTTCTTGCGATACCCACCCTGCACACAGGGTCTATCGGGTAATGGTACTACGCACAACCGATATTCGTCCCAATACAGCTTATTTCACTCGGTGTACGCGCGTTTCTCGCGCGTACTCAAGTAGAATAGAACGCGCAAGAACGACGCTGCGCCCATCTCAGGCGCAGGTCCGTACGAACACGACAGAAAGAGAGCACATGGGGCGCATTGGGGGCGGCGCGCTGGCGCGTCGGCGCTCTGTCGAACTCCGGGGAATTCACATTCCGCATAACAAGGAGACGGCTGAGTTCGAGACGGTGAGCATGCCCGTCCCGAAGCTGATTGTCCTTCCCATGCAACAGCATGTGGGGGCACCATGCATGCCACAGGTCAAGCGCAAGCAGCACGTGGACGTGGGCCAGCTGGTGGGTCACGCCGACGCTCGGCTCACGGCAGACATCTTCTCGCCCGTTTCGGGCACCGTTAAGGAGATTCGCGCGATTCACTACTCAAACGGCGTGTCGGACGAGGCCGTGGTCATCGAGCCCGATGGCGAGCAGACCGTCCACCCGGCCATCGAGCCACCCGAGGTCACGGACTTTGCCAGCCTGGTCGAGGCGCTCAAGCACAGCGGCATCGTCGGCCTGGGTGGCGCGGGCTTCCCCGCATGGGCCAAGATGAACACCGACCTCAGCAGCATCGACACCTGGCTGGTGAACGGCGCGGAGTGCGAGCCGTACCTCTCCACCGACTACCGCGAGATGATCGAGCATCCCGACACCATCCTCGAGGGCATCAAGGCATGCCTTGACCTCTCAGGCGTTCCCAAGTCGCTCATCTGCATCGAGAACAACAAGCCCAAGGCCATCGAGCTGCTGCGCGAGATGGCCGCCGACGACCCGCGCATCGACGTGTACGAGCTTCCCGCCCGCTACCCGCAAGGCGCGAGCCGCGTCATCCTGCGCAACGTCACCGGTCGCTCCGTCCCTCGCGGCGGGCACCTCACCGACGTGGGCGCCCTGCTCTTCAACGTGACCACCATGTCCGAGATCGGTCGCTTCCTCCGCACGGGCATGCCGCTCACCAAGCGCCGCCTCACCATCATGGGCGACGCCATAGCCAACCCCATGAACCTCGAGGTGTACGTGGGCACGCAGATATCGGAAATCCTCGAGTTCTGCGGCTGTGCACCTGGCCCGCGCAAGGTCATCGTGGGTGGTCCCATGATGGGGACCACGCAGGTCGAGCTGAACGTGCCCATCGTGCGCCAGAACTGCGGGCTTTTGGCCTTTGGCGTCAACGGGCCGGTGGTTCCGCGCCAGACCGCCTGCATCAAGTGCAGCAGGTGCATCGACCACTGCCCCATCCGTCTCTCCCCCATCGACATACACAAGGCCTACCTGGCGCGCGACGTGGCCGCGCTTGACAGGCTCATGGCGGACCTCTGCGTAGAGTGCGGCACCTGCTCGTATGTGTGCCCCTCCAAGCAACCGCTCGTCCAGTCCACCCGCCTTGGCCGCGCTATGCTGCGCGCCGAGCAGCGCAAGGCAAAGGGGAGGCGATAGGCATGGCAGAACAGCAACCGCTTGAGCAGGAGGCGCCTGCCACCAACCCCTTGGTGCTCCGCCCCGCCCCTCAGATCTCGAGCGCCGTCACCACGCACATCATCATGCGCGACGTGCTGGTGGCGCTGGCGCCGGCAACCGTCATGTCCGTGGTGCTCTTTGGCATCAACGCCCTTCTGGTCATCGCCACCTCCGTCGGCTCCTGCGTGCTCTTTGAGTACCTCTGGTGCCGGCTTCGCAAGACCGAAAGCACCATCTCCGACCTTTCGGCAGCCGTCACGGGACTGCTCCTGGCCTTCAACGTGCCCTCCACGCTGCCGCTCTACATGGTCGTCATTGGCGCGTTCGTCGCCATCATCATGACCAAGGAGTTGTTTGGCGGCCTCGGGCGCAACTTTGCCAACCCCGCCATCGTGGGGCGCATCTTCTTGGCCGTGGCCTTCCCCGTCGCCATGACCACGTTCGCGCCCCCTTCGATTGCGCTATCGCCCGTGGACGTGGTGAGCTCGGCCACCCCGCTTGCCCCCACGGCAGAGCCCCTCTCCCTTTTGGAGCTCTTGCTGGGAACGCACATGGGCGTGCTGGGCGAGACGAGCGCCCTTGCCCTCCTGCTGGGCTTCGTGTTCCTGCTCGTGCGACCCGTGGTCACCTGGCACATCCCCGTGGGCTACATGGGCACGGTCGCCCTGCTGAGCCTGCTTGCTGGCAAGAGCCCTCTTGAGCAGCTCCTTTCGGGCGGCCTGGTGCTGGGCGCCATCTACATGGCGACCGACTACTCCACCTGCCCGGCCACCAAGCGCGGCAAGCTCGTCTTTGGCATCGGCTGCGGCATCATCACCTGCCTCATCCGCTTCTTTGGCAACCTCAACGAGGGCGTGGCCTTCTCCATCCTGTTCATGAACCTGCTCGTGCCCTACATCGACCAGCTCACCCCCAACATCCCCGTGGGCGGAGAAGAGATCATGGCCGAGCGCAGGCGGGCACGTCGCGCAAAGGGAGGCGAGGGCCATGAGTAACGATTCCCGCGCCTCATCCCTGCGCGAAACCGTGCTTCCCGTCGTGGTGCTGGTCGCCATCTGCATGGTGGCCGGCCTCCTGCTGGGCATGGTGCACGCGCTGACCTCCCCCATCGCAGAGGCCAACGCGGAGCAGAAGGCCCAGGAGACCTACGCCTCCCTCGTTCCGGAGGCCACCTCGTTCGAACCTGTTGCCTGCGAGGTCGAGGGGTGCACGGCGGCCCTCGAGGCAAAGGATGCCACGGGTGCCGTCATTGCCCACGTCATCGTCGCGCAGAGCAAGGGCTATGGCGGACAGGTCCCCATTGCCGTGGCCTTTGGCCCTGACGGCACGGTTCTCTCCATCACCACCATGGCCAACGAGGAGACCCCGGGCCTGGGCACCAAGGTGTCAGGCGAGTCGTACATCGGGCAGTACGTGGGGCTCCCCGCGTCGCCTGCGACCGCGAGCGACATCGATCTCATCAGCGGCGCCACCATCTCTTCCAAGGCGGTGCTCGCGGCATACAACATCGCCGTCGAGGCATACGAGGAGGTGCACTGATGAGCCAGAATACGCCTTCCCCATCCGAGCCGACGCTCGCGCAGGTCTTTGACAAGGGCCTTCTTGAGGAGAACCCGGCCCTGCGGCAGATGCTGGGCCTGTGCCCCACGCTCGCCGTGACCACGGCCGTGACCAACGGTCTGGGCATGGGCCTGGCAACGACCTTCGTGCTGGTGTGTTCCGAGGTGGCGGTCTCGCTTTTGAGGCATGCCATCCCCAAGACCGTGCGCACCCCCGCCTTCATCACCATCATCGCGAGCTTCGTGACGCTCGTGATGATGCTCGTCAAGGCCTACCTGCCTGCCCTTGACGAGGCGCTTGGCATCTACCTGCCGCTCATCGTGGTCAACTGCATCGTGCTGGGCCGTGCGGAGATGTTTGCCTCCAAGAACGGGCCCCTACGCGCCGCGGCTGACGGCGCGGGCATGGGCATCGGCTTCACCATCGCGCTCGTGCTCATATCCGCCGTGCGCGAGGTGCTGGGCGCGGGCACCCTGCTGGGCGTGCGCGTGCTGCCGCCCTTCATCGAGCCCATGATCATCATGGTCATGCCCGCCGGCGGCTTTGCGGTACTCGGCGTGCTCATCGCCGCCTCGGTGTGGATCGAGGAGCACCCGCGCCACAAGACCCGCTACGTCAAGAAGCGCGTCGCGCCGTCGGCCAGCCTCTGCGCAGCCTGCCCCATCAACTGCGGCATTGGTGACCCGACCGACGACATGTGCGCCAAGGACGAGTTTGTCGAGATGCTCGAGGCGGCCGTGACCGCAGCCAAGAAAGAAGCCGAGGAGCGTGAGCAGTAATGGCCCAATACGCCTCGATATTGTTCAGCATGATCTTGGTCAACAACTTCGTGCTCGTAAAGTTTTTGGGCATCTGCCCGTTTTTGGGAGTCTCCAAGAAGTTTGACTCCGCCGTGGGCATGGGCGCGGCCGTAACGCTTGTCATGGTGCTCGCCATCGCCGTGACCTGGCCCATCCAGCAGCTGCTTACTGCCTGGGGGCTTGAGTACCTCCAGACCATCGCCTTCATCCTGGTCATCGCCACGCTGGTGCAGCTGCTGGAGATGTTCCTCAAGCGCTATGTGCCCACGCTCCATGCGTCGCTGGGCGTCTTCTTGCCGCTCATCACCACCAACTGCGCGGTCCTGGGCGTGGCCACCCTCGTCGTGGACGAGGGGTACACCTACCTCGAGTCTCTCGTGGCGGGGCTCGGCGCAGGGCTCGGGTTCCTTCTTGCCATGGTCATCTTCAGCGGCGTGCGTCGCCGCGTGGAGGAAGCCAATCCTCCCGAGGTGTTCCGCGGCATGCCCATCACGCTCATCTCGGCGGCCATCACCGCCATGAGCTTCATGGGCTTCTCGGGCGTCATCGACCACCTCTTTGGCGCATAGGAGGCCGCGATGAATTCGATTCTCCTTACCGTCGCATTGGTTGGGGCCATCGGGCTTGCGGGCTCCACCGTGCTCGTGTTTGCCTCCAAAAAGCTTGCCGTGCAGGAGGACGAGCGGCTTGCCGACGTGGTGGCGATCCTGCCGGGAGCCAACTGCGGTTCGTGCGGCTACCCGGGCTGCGAGGGCTATGCGCGCGCCATGCTTGACGGGGCGCCGGTCAACGCCTGTGGACCGGGAGGACCCGATGCCGCCGCCAAGCTGAGCGCGTATCTGGGCGTGGATGCCGGCGAGGTCGTGGTCAAGCGTGCCATCGTCGCCTGCCGCGGAACCGCCGACCGCGTGGTGCTGCAGGAACGCGCCGTGTACCACGGCGACCACAGCTGCCGCATCTATGCGACCATGGGGCACCTCTCTGACGGCTGCACCGACGGCTGCATCGGCTACGGCGACTGCGTGGCCACCTGCCCTTATGGCGCCATCTCGCTCAACAAGAACCAGGTGGCCGTGGTCGATCCCGCCGTGTGCATCGGCTGCGGGCTCTGCACGACCATCTGCCCCCGTGGGCTCATCAGCCTCGTCGAGAAGAGCGACGTGGACGAGGTGTCGTTCGTGCTCTGCCATAACACGCTCACGGGCAAGCGCGCCAAGGACGCCTGCGCCAACACCTGCATCGGCTGCCGTAGGTGCGTGAAGGTCTGCCCCAAGCACTGCATCGAGGTCGTGGACAACGTGGCGCACATCGACATCACCAAGTGCGTCGGCTGCAAGGTCTGCATGGGCGTGTGCCCCGAGGGCGCGATCTATCCCCTCACCTGGGTCACCCGATAAGAACAGGCGCGAATACAGCATCCGCTGGGGGTCCCACCCGTTTTGGTAGCTATCTTCCAAAACGGGTGGGACCCCCAGCGGATGAGGGATGAGAAGTCGAGACCCATGGAAGAGGCCGCCCGAATTGCTCCGGGCGGCCTCTCTGTCTTTCAGGCGTTACTGTGCGTGATGAGCTACTTGACGGTCACGCTGGTGATGTGCGGGTTGGCACCCTCGTACCAGTAGAGGAAGCCCTCCATGTCGACGGTGTCGCCCAGCTGAAGGCCCTGGACGGCCTTGTAGACGTCGCTGTCCTTGTCGGTGAGGTAGGACTCGACCGTGAAGGAGTAGGTGTTGGTGCCGTCGGTGACGTTGAAGTACAGGTCATCACCCTCAGAACCGGAGCCATCCCAGTTGTAGAGGTACGCAACCTCCTTGCCGTCCGGGTCCTTGGACGGAGCAACGCTCAGGCCCTTGAAGGCAACCTTCTGGTTCTGGAAGTTGATGAGCTCATCGGTACCGAGCTTGTCGGTCACGTCAACGGCAGGAGCGACGTAGTTGCCCTCCTCGATCTCGATCGTAGCGCCCTCGGCAATCTCGACCTCGCCAGACCACTCGGCCTTGTAGCCCGTCACCTTGATCTTCTGGCCATCAACCAGCTTGGCGTAGTCCTCCTCGGAGCACTGTGCGTTGTAGATGAAGTAGCCACCGTCGGCATCCTGCGCGTAGATGGAGGCTGCGCCCTCCCACCAGGACTGCTTGCCCTGCACGTAGGCCTCGATGACAACAGGGTCATCGACCTTTGCGGCAGTGTACTCGGCGTAGGTCATGACGCCCTCGCCCTTCTCGGTGTCAGGGCCGCTGCTTGCGGGCGTCGTGCCGCCAGCGTTGGAGCCGCCGCCGCACGCAGAAAGCGTCAGCGTGAGGGCCAGCGCAAGAAAACCTGCTCTTGTCATGTTCTTCATAGTGATTCTCTCCCAAATCTCGTTGGAATCGGAGCAACGCGCAGCTCATTATAGAACAGAAATTGAGATATATGTAACGGGCCGATACGAAAGGGTGGGACCCTTTCGTATCAGCCCGGAACTCGGTGGCTCGGAAGCGATACGAAAGGGTCCCACCCTTTCGTATCAGCTTACGCTAGGCGTTGCGCTTCTTCAGCTCGTCCGACGCCGCCACGGCAATGATGCCCACCCAGGCGACGCCCAGCGTCACGAGCAGCGCCTTTGACGCGGTCGGCAGCGGGCCGAGCGAGTCCTTGTCCGCGCCGCCGGCTCCCGCACCACCGAGCTGGTCAAGGTGATACAGGGCCATCACGTCGTCAAAGAGGGACTCGAGGTAGGCGTCGTCAACCGTCGCTTTGCGGCGCACCGACTTGGCCACGTCCTCGATCATCTGGCCTGCCGCGTCACGCAGCGACGTCGAGCCGTTGAAGACCGGCGTCACAAAGGTGTTGGCAGCGTTCTCCATGAGGATCTTGGTCGCCGCGATCTTGACGTCGTAGTGCTCGCTCGTGTCCTCGCCCGCGCGCGAGAGGTAGTCCTGGTACTCCGCGGACTGCTGTGCCTTGGAGGTGACAGGCGCGTATCCCTCGGTCTGCGCGTAGGCAATCTGCACGTCGTTGGTGAGCAGGTACTGCGCAAACAGCCACGATGCCAGCACCTCCTGCGGGTCCTGCTTGTTGAAGACGCAGATGGAGGGGCCCTGGCTGATCATCTGGGGGTTGTTCACGTCGTACTGGGGAACCATGCGCACGGCAGTCTCAAACTGCACGAGCTTGTCAGGGCTGATGTCCACGAGCGGCGCGTTAGAGCCCATCCACGTGGCGCCGGCAGACGAGTCGATGGCAAAGATGCACTGGCCCGCGTTGAGGAAGTTTGCCGGATAGCCACTGATCTTGAAGGTCGAGAAGGCACCCGTCTTAGAGTGCTCGGCAACGGCGTAGAGGATGTCTTTGGTGTCGTCGTTGAAGATCTGGATCTGCCCGTCGTCGGTGGAGTAGCCGGCACCGCGCTGCTTGAGCATCTGGATCATCATGTTGTCGGTGGACTTGTCGATGAAGGGCAGCATGACCTGCTGGCCGTTGACCACATAGGTGCCGTCGGCGTTCTTTGCCGTGGCCGCCTCGGAGACCTCCCAGATGAAGTCCCAGGTCAGCACGTCGGGCAGGGTGTATCCCAGGGCCTCGACGTAGGTCTTGTTGACATAGCAGATCTCGGTCGAGCGCATGTAGGGGATGGCGTAGTGGGCGTCTCCCAGCACGCACTCGGAGAGGAACTGCGGGATGATCTCCGCCTCGGTGGGGCCGTCAAAGGCCAGCTCGGAGCCGCCCAGGCCGTACTTCGCGTCGGCAAACAGGCCGTCCAGCGGCACCACCGTGTTGGTGCCCGTCATGTACGTGGCGATGTGGTCCGGATAGGTGATGCACACGTTGGGCGTGGTGTTGGTGGCGATGTTGGTGATGACGTCGTTGTAGATCTTGCCGTAGTCGGTGTAGAGGCGC
>CADBRX010000064.1 GCA_902797175.1 uncultured Coriobacteriaceae bacterium
CCCCTTCGAGGCCGCCGGCGCCATGCAGGGCTTCTCCTGCGCGACGGCAAGGGTCGCGGAGGACTACCACGGCCCGAGGAGGACGCTGGGCGACGTGCTCATCCCCGAGGGGGAGGTCCCCGAGGCCTACTTCGTCCCCGAGGAGCAGCTGCCACGCTGGGAGTACCTCAAGGGGTCCAAGCACGAGCCGCGCGTGAACAAGAGGACCGGGCACGAGTACTTCTACTCGGAGGGGTCCATGGCGTTCCCCGACCTGCCCGAGAACCCGTCGAGGACCATCCTCACCGGCGAGGGTGGAAGCGGCGCCTCGCGCTTCAAGCACATCGTCAAGTGCGAGAGCGGGCGCTTCCGCAGGCTCGTCCCTGACGAGCTCGACCAGCTGCAGACGTTCCCTAGGGGTTGGACCGATGCTGGAATGACCGACGGTCGCAGGGCTTTCTGCATGGGCAATGCCCTAGTTGTTGGTGTTCCGCACATGATTGCTCGTGAGATTGCCTCAGTGAACAATGGGCAGCTATAGCCTTGATACGAAGTGAGCGATTAAGCTTTATCCCAGGTAATGAAGCGAAGGTTTACCATGACGTGTAGCTGGATCTTGTTCCCAAATAGTCTCCGCCCCTCCGATAAGTTGCGGGAGCTCGCTGGCATTTTTGACAGGCATATGGAAGACATCTCTTCCTCAGAGCATTGCTTAAGCAGCAACGACGTTCTCGCCATCGTGGCGAATGACCTCGAGGAGAGTGGCTATCTCGTAGAGAAGAGCAAGCGTTCTGAAGATTTGATTCGCATGCCTGTCCTCTTTGGTGAGCAGGGCGCCCTTGAGAAGGAGTTCTATGCAGATGCGTACCACCCTGGGGCCCATATTGTCCTCGAGGTGGAAGCCGGAAGAGCCGTAGCTAACAATCAGTTTCTCAAGGACCTATTCGAGGCATGCATGATGGAGGATTCCGAATACCTTTGCATCGCGGTCAGGAAGCAATACTCAGGTGGAGGCGTTAACAGCCAGGATTACGACAGAGTGTGCACGTTCTTGAAGACGCTCTACGCGAGTAACAGGCTCAAGCTGCCGCTAAAGGGCGTGATGGTCCTCGGGTATTGACTTCCACCATCGCGTGTTGCCCCAGAGATTTCGGATGCGACAAGTATGGTAAGTGGATTGACGCAATCCCGGTTGGGGATGACCGTCAGCCCTTCTCGTTCTTTTCAGCATCTAAGCTCGCGCGCTACAGCAGCCGGAAGTAATCGCCCCAGGTAGTCGAGAGCATGTCCTTCACGGCCTTCTCGACCGCCTCTTTGTGCCTCGGCTGAATGACGAACAGGTAGTAGCGCTGCGAGACCTTCTCGAACTTCAGTGCAAGGCCGGACGCATCGGGGAGGTCTTTTCTTCTCAGCAGCTGCTCTAGTTGCTCAATGTAGCGCTCGTCCTTGCACCTTGCCTTGTGCTGGTAGTAGACGACCGTGGAGCCCTGGGCGTAGTACCTGGCGATCTCTTCAGGCAATACGTACTTGTTCTCCTTCGGCCCTCCCAGGGCGGATCGCACAACCAAACCGTTGTCGGGGTCAACGCATACGATGTCTTTCCCGGCCAAAACGCCAAGAGACTTTGCGAACCATTCGTGGCGACGTTCGGTTCTCTCCGCCTTCTTCATCCCCCTGAAGTCGAGGCAGTCCGAGAAGAATGCGGCCTTCAGGATGGCGTCATTCTCCATGTTGCGCACTTGTCGCTTCTTTCCATCGACGATTGCCTTCAGGCTAAGCCAAAGCTCCTCGTCGCATGCGCGGTATTCATCCTGATAGAGATAGCGAACGTGGCGGCCGTCGCTGTTGTGCGTCTCGTCCGGCGTGAGGTACCAGTTGAGCCCGATAGAGAAGCCCGCTGACTGCAGGGCCTTAAGAAGACCCAGCTTGCTGAAGTCTCCTATGACGCCAGTGTACCTGTTCTGCATGGACTTCTACCTCGGCTTCTCTTCTCAGAAGATGCTGCCCTGCCTAAAGCCTACGTGTCCCTACGGACCATCTTTACCAGCGTGCGGTCACGGTAGGAGAGGTCTTGTCTCTCACAGAAGCCCAGCCTCTCCCAGAACGCGTTGCCCGCCTCGTTGCGTGAGAACACGACCAGGGCAACCTTCGTAGCGCCAAGGTCCTCAAGCCGTGACATTGCCGAATCAACGAGGGCTTTCCCCACTCCTTGCATGCGCAGCGTCGGGTCAACCGCCGTGTGGTAGACGTACGCCCGGCGTCCGTCATACCCCACCATGATCGCCCCGACGATCTGGCCTTCCTCCTCGGCCACCAGGCAGGTGGTGGGATTGCGTGCGAGGAAGCGCGCGATGCCCTCCCTGCTGTCGTCGACGTCGTTGAGACCCATGCCCTGGCACGACTCCCAGAGGGCCTTCACGTGCGGGTAGTCGCTCTCTTGCATGGTGCGGATGTTCATCGGATGCCTCCAGACGGCTCGGCTTTCCACCATTCTACGAGGGATTGTGGTGCGAGCGGATACTTCCTGCAGCCAAGCCTCACGATCGATACTCCAGCACGCGTCTCTTGGTACGGCTTGCGACGTACCTTAAGGGAGTCCAGAGGACAAAGCAGGTGGTATTGCTGCCTATTGGTACGGTTTGAGGCGTACCTCAAGCGCATGACCTGTCGCCTTTATCGCACCCTGGCAGTGGATCCTTACGACGCGGTTCTCGTCGGCCTCTGCCATGCTCTGCAGCTGCCCGAGGTAGGGCAGGACGAGCTCTGGCCTGCGCTTGCCAAGGACGCGGAACATCTCGGGCGCTTCCATCCTCACCTTATCCTCCCCGTCGTGCAGGAGCTTCTCAAAGACGGGCAGATGCTCGGCGTAAACGTCGGGCGTGTTCGTGGCGATGTTCTCGGATGCCCAGACAAAGGCGAGCCTGACCTTTGCCTCGTTATCCTCGGCCAGGCGGAAGAGGTCTTCCCAGTACGGCTCTATTGCCTGAAAGTCGGCCCGACCGATCCTGCCCAGGGCGTTCGCTGTGCGCTCTTTAAGGAGCGGCTCCGGGCTGCCCATGAATGCTGCGATTGCGGGGATGGCGTCGCGCACGGATTCGGGATGCGCGAGGCCCATCTCTCCGAGCAGCCAGAGCGCCTTTGCCTGGATCTTCACCAATTCATGGGAAAGGAGGGACGCCACGTAGGGGATGCTCTCCTCCCATTTGCTCTTGTCCTTGGTCAGCTGGCCAAGATCTCGGTAAAGTTCCGTTTCTCCCAAGTCGCCTCCCTTCGCTTTTCTCGCATTGTACGACACGTGTGCAAGGCGCTGACTCAGAAGGGTGGGACCCCTTTGAGTCAGAGCGGCGTTTTCTGCCGTCTGCGTAAGCCATCTGCCAGCAAACCAGCGGCGCGGCTACACTAATGTTGCGAAACTGATGGCAATTGACGTCGGTAGGCCCTGCCATGGTGGCGAGCAACTCTGGGATGGACCAGGAGCTTGATGGCAAAGCGTTGCGCGCGCAGATCACCGCCGAGGCTCGGCAGAGCGCAGCCGAAGCGCTGGGGCTCGTGGACGCCGCGCTGGAGGCTGACGGCGCCGTGGACGAGGCGGCGCTCACCACGGCCCAGGTTGAGCGCACGGGAGACCGCGCCAAGATGCGCGAGGCTCGCCAGGCGGAGCGCGCCGCGCGCAGGGAGTCGTCCCAGGCCCACGCCCAAGCGAGCAAGTCGGCGCGCGGCCCCTACACCATGAGCTCGCTCACCGAGAACAGCGCGGCCTTTCCCAAGAGCACGACGCGGTCTCCCTCAATTTCACAGACCATCTCTCCGCCGCGCGCCGACGCCTGGTACGCGTGGATGACGCTCTTTCCCAGGCGCTTGGCCCAGTACGGCGCGATCATGCAGTGGACTGACCCCGTCACGGGGTCCTCGTCAATCGCGAGGTTGGGTGCAAAGAAGCGCGAGACGCAGTCGTAGCTGGTACCAGGAGCCGTGGCGGCAACGCCCACCTTGACTCCTTCGATCCTTGCCACGTTCTCAAAGTCGGGCTTCATGGTGCGCACGGTCGCCTCGTCGTCGTACACCAGCAGCAGGTCACGGTCGAGATACGCCTCCCTCGGCCGTGCTCCCAGCGCCTCCTCCATCTGGTCAGTGACAGGAATCTCCCGGCACGTGTACGCGGGAAAGTCCATGGTGATGAACTCGCCGCGCCTGCCGACGAACAGGTCGCCGCTCATCGTGTGGAAGGTGATGCTCTGCGCCTGCTGCTCGTAAAAGCGGAGCAGCACGTAGGCCGTGGCGAGCGTCGCATGGCCGCAGAGGTCGATCTCGCCGCCGGGCGTGAACCAGCGCAGGCGGTAGCCGTCCTCCTCCTTGACCGTGAACGCGGTCTCGGAGAAGTTGTTCTCGCGCGTGATGTCCATCATGAGGGACTCCGCCGGCCATGAGTCCAGCACGCAGACCGCGGCCTGGTTTCCGTGGAAGACCTTCTCCGTGAACGCGTCGACGATGTACTGCTTCATGGGTTGCTGCTCCTTGGTTGCGGTCGTGGATGTCTTCGCAATTGTAAGACATGTCCCGCACATGTCAGAACCCACGCAGCTACGAAACCCTTGCCACCTGCTCGATGAAGTCCGCAGCACCAGCCGGTCCCGAACACGATCGCAGATCCTCGCGCATGCGGGAGGCCCCCTCGCGCAGCCGCTCGTCGGCCAGCGCCGCAACCACCGCCTTCCTCAGCGCCGCGGCATCCCGTGCCACCCGCTCCTCAAGCGCCACGCCCGCACCGACCTCCGCGACGCGCCTCGCCACGGCACGCTGTTCGCCCGTCAGCGGAAAGAGCAGCTCGGGCACGCCCATCCACATGCCCTCCGACGCGCTGTTCATGCCGCAGTGGGTGACGAACAGGCTCGTGCGCGAAAGTACGTCCATCTGGTCTACGTACTGTTCCACGCGCACGTTGCTGGGCAGTTCTCCCAGCTGAGCGGGGTCAAATGCCTTGCCGCACGATATGAGCAGGTCAGCGTTGGTGTCGCGCAGCGCGTCGATAAGCGTGCGGTAGAAGTCGGGGTGATCGTTGATCACCGTGCCGAGCGACGCGTACACCAGCGGCCGGCCGTCCTTCTCCCTGGGCGGCACGTCGCGCACCGAAGGCCCCACAAAGCGGTAGTGGGCCTCGTCGAACGTCTCGGAACAGGGCTGGAACGTCCGCGAGGTGTAGACGATGGTGTTGTCGTCGGGCTTGTTGCTCACGATGTCGAGCGCGCTCTTCACCTGGTATCCCAAAGGTCGCAGCTTGCGGATCTCGCGGTTGAGACGCGGCAGGCCAAAGATGATGTCGGCCAGCTCTGCGGCGCTGTGGCGCATGTACTTGGAGGATTGCTGGTTGAACGCGAACGTCGTGGTGGAGCACACCCAGGGCAGGCCGTGCTTAGCCGCCGCCAGCTTGCCCCAGAAGCACGCCGAGTCGGTGACGACCACGTCGGGGCGCCAGGACGCGATGTCGGCAGAGACGAGCGGGTCGAGGTTTGCGACCGTGCGGAAGGACTGCACGCTCATCTCCGTGGTGGATACTTTGCGCAGCCGGCCCTCGACCTTTGCATCAATGGGCGGCAGGTAGGAGTCGCAGGGCACGAACTGCGCGCCGGCGCCCTCGATCTTCTCGCGGAACTCCTCGAAAGAGTAGTAGCGCACCTCGTGGCCGCGCCTGGTGAGTTCGCGGACGACCTCGATGGTGGGGTTGGTGTGGCCGTACGCGGGGATGCAGAACCAAAGCGCCCTCATCGCTTGCCGCCGCTGAACGCCGCGATGACCCATTCGTCAAACTGCTCCTTGGGAGGGATGGCGAGGCCGCGGTCGATGTCGCCCAGGATGACGAGCGTGTCTCCCGGCTTGATGCCAAACATGTCGCGCGCCTCCTTGGGGATGACGATCTGCCCCTTGGCGCCGACCGTGGCGGTCCACGCCCCCTTGCCCTTTGGTGTCGACATTGGTGCCTCCTTGCGTGTGGTATGACTAGTTATACAAATCATACTATAGCGCGGACTGACTCGGAAGGGGAGTACCCCTTTCGGTCAGTCCGCTCGGTGTGGCCCCTCTTGCAGAGGGAGTATCATGAAGCCACGAGATGTGCGCGGCGGATGCGGGGTTGATATGTGGCATACGGTTCCGGTGACGGTCAATGGCTATGCCTACGACGCGCGCTACAGCGACGAGTCGTACCAGCAGGTTCTTCTTCCGCTGCTGCAGCGTCTGGCCGAGCTCCATGCGGCGGGGGAGGGACGCACCGTCGTCTTCCTTGCGGGACCTCCGGCGGCGGGCAAGTCGACGGTGGCGCTTCTGCTCGAGGCCTTCTCGCGCGACGTGGAGGGCTGCGACCTGCAGTGCGTTGGGCTGGACGGCTTCCATCACTACAACGAGTACCTCCTTGCGCACGAGGCGGTGCGCGACGGCAAGGTCGTCTCGCTCAAGTCCATCAAGGGCGCGCCCGAGACCTTTGACACGGACGCCTTTGCCGCAAAGCTCGCGGAGCTGCGTACGGGCCGCGACGTCGGCTGGCCCGTCTACGACCGCACCATCCACGACCCGCGGCCAGACGCGGTGCGCGTGACGGCGCCCATCGTGCTTGTGGAGGGCAACTATCTGCTGCTTGACGAGAGACCCTGGAAGGACCTTGCGCCGCTGGCCGACTACACCGTCTTTCTGCGGGCGGACGAGTCGATGTTGCGCGATCGGGCCGTCTCGCGCAAGGCGAAGGGCGGCATCGCACGCGAAGAGGCCGAGGCGCACTACGAGCGCACCGACGGGCCAAACATCCGCCGGACGCTCACGTGCTCGCGCCCGGCAGACTTCACGATGGAGCTGCTCCCCGACGGGAGCCTCTCCCGCGGCTAGCCGCGCTTGGCGGCGTCGGCGCGCACGCCATTTGCCCAGCTCGGGTCCACGGATCCGCATTTCCTCATGGAAATGTTCGCATGTGCCACGGCCTCATAGGCGACGTGCGTGCCCACGCCGTCCGCCACGTAAGGGGCTGCGTAGTCGCTGGCAATGCCGAGCTTGCCCGCCTCGGCCGCGACGTCGATGTTGGCCCCCAGGAACAGGAACACCCAGCCCTTCTCCTGGTGCTCCTCAATCATGCGCTTGACCTCGGGATAGCTGTACTTGCGGCTCGCGTTCTCAAAGCCGTCGGTCACGATGGTCATCACGACGTTCTTGGCCCGGAAGGGCTTAGGCAGGTAGTGCTGCACCTTGTCGGTGTGGTTGATGGCCTCCGCGACGGCGTCGAGCAGCGCGGTCGACCCGCGGACCCAGTAGTCCTTCTCGGTGAGGTCGGCCACCTTGCGCAGGTTGACGTGGTCGTGCAGGTACTCGATGTGGTGGTCGAAGAGGATCGTGGTGACGTTTGCCTCTCCCTCCACCGCGCGGTTCTTGGCGAGCGTCGCGTTGACCCCGCCGATGGTGTCGCTCTCCAGCCCTCCCATCGATCCGCTGCGGTCGATGACAAACACGAGCTCGGTCAGGTCCTTCTTCATGGCGTCCTCCTTTGTCGCCTGGCGCCTGTCGGCGCTTCCTCTTGACGACTAGGAGTTTCGCAGCTGCGGGGGCAGCAGAGGTCAACTGCGAGGGGACATCGTCACCTGGCGTCAGCTGGCTCCAAGAAGCTGCTGGTCAAAGGTGAAGAGTGCCTCGTTTATCTCGAAGATGTCGAACCTGCCGTGCATGATGAACCACTCGACGATGACGTCGAACTTGCTCGCGTGCGTGAGGGCGTGCCCCGCACGCTCGAGGAGCATGCGCGTCTCGTCCAGGGGGAGCTCGAGCGCGACGGCCAGCGCGAGCACGACGCGCTTGCTGGGGTTGACCTTGCCGCTGCGCAGCTTGGAGAAGTACTGCCGCGAGAGGTTGGCGCGCGCGTAGACCTGCGCGTCGGTGAGCCCGCGCTCGTCAATCATGGCGAGCAGCGTCTGCGAGAAGGGTGCGTCGAGGTGGGCGAGGGCCTCGTCGAGCGACATGGGCTTCTGTGCAGGCTTCGCCGCGGGCGCGGCGGTACTGGCGTGCGCGGCACCAGCGGGTGCGGCTCCAGCGGGCATCGCGGCACCAGCGGGCGCCATGGCCGACCCAAACGCAGGCGCACCAAGGGCGCTGTCCTCGTAGGCAACGTCCCAATCGCTGAGCGTCCCGTCGTGCAGGGCGTCGGCATAGCCGTCGTGCTTGGCGTAGGCCTCCGACACGCGCTTGCGTCCGTAGGGGCGCGAGTCGACGTAAACGTCGTCGACGTAGCTCTCGATGGCGCCAAAGAGCCCCTGCGTGAGGGTGGTGGCCTTCCGGTCAAAGAGGCAGAGCGTCACCTCGAGGTCGGGGTAGTCGACGAGGAAGGAGCGGATCTCGCCGACGGCCACGGACAGCGCTTCGGCCGGGGGATAGCCATAGATGCCCGACGAGATGAGCGGGAAGGCGATGGAGGTGTCGCCCAGCTCGCAGGCAAGGGCGAGCGACGAGCGGTAGCAGCTGGCAAGAAGCTCGCGCTCGCCGTGCGTGCCACCGTGCCAGACGGGGCCGGCGGTGTGGATGATGTGGCGGGCGGGGAGGGCAAAGCCCGGTGTGGCGACGGCGTCGCCCGTGTCCACGTGGCCTATCTCGTCGCAGGCGCGCTGCAGCTCGTCGTGGCCCGCGGCGGCAAAGATGGCCCCGCACACGCCGCCACCGGCTCGCAGCCCCTCGTTGGCGGCGTTGACGATGGCGTCGACAGAGAGCTTGGTGATGTCTTGGCGAATGAGCGAAAGCGGCATGGCCTGCCTCCTTGCGTGCGATGTCGATCATACACAGTATATGGCGCGCGCCCCTGCGCCCCAAGTGACCGAAAGGTAGCTCCCCAGCGGTCAGTTTTAGCTGTGCGGCCAGTGCTTTCCGCGGACGTTGCCCCAGAGCTTGGACAGGTACTCGGCGCCGGGGATGTTGGGCATGCGCTCCACCGTCACGAAGCCCTTCACGCGGCGTGCGGCCGCGCGCACGTTGTGGGGAAGATCGCCCAGGACCTTGTCCTGGACGGCGGCAGTAAAGCGGTCGCGCTCCCGGGCCACGCTGTCGGTGAGGGAGTCGATGGCGTCCGCGGCGCCGTCGCGCCGTTCGGCCAGGTCGGCCGCCGCAGCCTCGCCCTTCTCGACCGCGCCGGCCACGAACTGCTCCATGTGCGCGTTGACGCTGCTGTTGAGGCGCGACGCGGCGCGCGCAAAGCGCGTGAGCGCCGACACCGTGATGGTCGTGTCCGCAGCAAGCACCGCCATGAGCAAAAGCGAGACCAGCTCCACGACAGGATGGCTCATCATCGCCGTCAGCCTGAGCGTGGGCTCATAGAGCACGTTCACGACAAAGACGCCGCCCAGGCCAAAGAGCGTCGACGCGGGCAGGCAGATGCGGCCGTTGAGGTTGAGCGGCAGGTTGGAGTAGTCCCACCAGTACGCGTGAAAGAGCTTCTCGAGCGTCCAGTGCGTGGAGTACTCCAGGACGGCGCTCCCAAAGAAGGAGTAGAGAAAGACCTGCCACCACGCGAGGGTGACCCCGTGTGCCAGGGCGAGGTGCCAGAGCAGCATGATGGCGATGATGCCCGTCCCGTAGATGGGGCAGGCGGGCCCATACAGAAAGCCGCGGTTTTCCCAGCGGCGCTCGTTGATGGTGGCATATGTCGACTCGTAGACCCAGCCAAAGACGCTGTAGACCACGAACCAGATGAAGACGGCACAGATGCTCATGGTGTCATGTTCTCCTTACCCACAAGGGAAGTGTAGCTGAGCAAAGGACCGGATGTGCCGGGAAAGGGCGTGCACATGGCCTTGTCAGGAAGGACACAGAACGGCAAATGTCGTACCATATACGAGTTAGACCATGCACGGAGGGAAAACGCAATTGAACTGGTTTGACCGCAACTTCGACCCCAAGTTCGTCAAGGTGTGCATCTACGCGAGCATTACCATGCTTGTTACCGTTGCGCTCATTCTCCTGATGTACAACTCGGGTCCTGCGCTGCTCATGGGCTGGAACACGGTGGCTAAGATCCTCGAGCCCTTTGTGTACGGCATGCTCATCTGCTACGTGCTGCTGCCCGTGGTCCGCTGGGTGACCGAACGCCTGGCAACCTACGGCATCTTCAAGAACAACTTTGTGCGCCGGCTGCATATAGCGGTCTTCATCACGGTGCTCCTCGTGGCGCTCATCGTCGCCGCCATCGCGGCGCTGCTCTTGCTCGTCATCACCCGCAGCGTGGAGAGCGTGAACCTCCAGACCCTGCAGGAGCTCTTCAACTCGGCCGAGGGCGACATCACCTACCTGATCAGGAAGCTTCAGGAGATCGCGCGGGAGGTCGGCCTTGTCTCGGAGGAGTCCGGCACCACCATCACGGGCACGATCGGCGAGCTGACGGACGTCTTTTCCACGGTGGTCTTCTCCATCATCTTTGGCGTGTACTTCCTTCTGGATGGCGCGCGTGTGTTCAACTACGCCCGCAGGATCTTCATCGCGGTCTTTGGCGGCTGGCTCGTGCCGGACGTCTCGCAGTTCCTTGAGGACGCCGACAACGCCTTTGCCGGGTACCTGCGCGGGCAGTTTGTCGACGCCGTGCTCGTCGGCACGACCACGGCCCTCACCTTCACCATCATCGGCGTGCCCTATGGTCCCATCATCGGCCTTCTGACGGGCATCGGAAACCTCATCCCGTACGTGGGTGGCCCGGTGGGCTACGTCACCACGGTGCTCGTCTGCCTTGCCGAGGGCGACTTCAGCAAGCTCCTTGCGGGCCTGGTCGCGCTCTCCATCATCATGTTCATCGACGGCAACGTCTTGAATCCGCGCCTCCTTTCCAATGCGGTCGAGATCCATCCGCTCCTCGTGATCGTCGCGCTCATCGCGGGCAGCGCCGTGGGCGGACCTGCGGGCATGCTCATTGCCGTGCCCACGGCGGCATTCCTCAAGGTGCAGCTTGACCGCTGGCTTGCGGAGCGCGAGAGCTACCTCGACCTGGGCGCGCACTTTAGGTCCGAGCCGCGCGTGAGCTCCGTCAAGGCCGACGCGATCCCCGAGGTGCCCGAGGACGACGCCTTGCCCGTCGAGCTCGCGGACTCGGGCTCGGGCGTTACGCTCGACCTCTCCTACACAGAAGACGACAAGTCGTTCACCGACATGCCACTTGACGAGGCGACCGAATAGCAGAGACGAAAGGGGACTCCCATGTTCGACATGACCACGGCGGCGTTGGCGTTTTTGTTGGGAATCGTGGGAGGCATCTTTGGAGGTACGCAGACCTTCGTCGTGACGGGCTTTGCAGGAATCCTCATCTATGTGCTGCAGGCGGCTGGCGTCACGTCGGCCTTCCTGACCGACACGCTCCTCAACACGGTCTTCCTTCCGGCGGTCATCTTCAATGCGGCGACGGTCTCGACCGCGCTTGCGGCGCGCCGTGGCTATGACATCGAGGGATGGGACGTGACGCACTCCCTGCTCTTTACGCATGACCCTATCGTCATGCTCGCCGCGGGCTTTGGCGGGCTTGCGGGCTACCTGGTCTTTGCGGCTGCCCAGGCCCTGGGCGTGCCGGCGGACCAGGGCTCGTGCTCCGTCATCCTCATTGGCGTGCTGACGCGTCTGTTCTTGGGCCACGGCCACTGGGTCAATCCCGAGGCCACGGCCTACTACCAGCGAGAAGGCGTGCGTTACTGGATCTTCCAGCTCGTGAATGCCGTGGGCATCTGCGGAGTCACCGCCATCGTGCTTTCGCACGTCGACCCCGCGTACTACACGATCGGCTTCTCCATCAGCGCGGCGCTTATCCTTTTGGGCTCCTACGACACGCAGCACAAGACCTATCCCACCACCCACCACGAGACGCTCGTGGTGGGCTACGCCATGGGCGCGACCGGTGGCAACGTGGTGGTCTCGGTGCTCTTTGGCATGCTCGCCAACCTCATCTACCTGCTCTTTGCGCGCTACTGCAACGAAAACTGCGACACGCACATCGACCCGCCCGCCGTGGCGATCGCCGCCTGCTCGCTCATCCTCTGGACGCTGCTGTAGGGGAGCGACCTTGATCCAGGACATCAGCCCGCGCCTTCTGAACGAATACCGTCCCAGCGCCGTCCCCCAGCCGGGCGACGGCGTGCTCTTTGTCCGCGGTCAGGAGGTTGCCGTGCGACGCGTTGGGGGAGAGGAGCCCTCGTTTGCGCTGCCCGTCGTGGGCAGAGACGTTGCCGTCGAGGGGCTCACGTATCTCTTCTCCGTGGGCGACGTTGCCTTCTGGCTTGCGCCCGACGCGGGCCTGGCCGAGCCGCCGCAGGGATACGAGCTGGTTCACAACCGGGTGCTGCGCATGGAGAAGCGTGGTCCGCGTGAGCTCATGTACGTCGTCTACACGGCCGTGCACCTGGGAGGATGGTATGCCTCGCACCGCTTTTGCGGAGCGTGCGGCGCGCCGACGCGCCATCACGACAGTCTGCGCGCGCTCGTCTGCCCCGCCTGCGGGACCGTCACCTTCCCGCGGCTGAACCCGGCGGTCATCGTCTGCGTGCAGGACCCCGTGCGCAACAAGATCGTGCTTACGCGCTATGCCGCGGGACGCTATGCGCCCATCGACGCGCTGGTGGCGGGCTTTGTGGAGATTGGCGAGACCATCGAGGACTGCGTGCGGCGCGAGGTGCGCGAGGAGCTGGGCCTTGAGGTCAAGAACATCACCTACTACAAGTCGCAGCCCTGGGGCGTCGCGGGCGACATCCTCTCGGGCTATTGGTGCGAGGTGGACGGCGACCCGACGCTGCACATGGATGCCTCCGAGCTGGGCCGCGCCGTCTGGGCGGGGCCGGACGAGATTCCCGGCCAGCCGGATGACCTTTCGCTCACCAACGAGATGATGTGCCTCTGGCGTGACACGCATCGGTGCAGCTGAACCACACAAAGGGGTCCCACCCTTTCGTGTCGTTCAACATGACGCCTTAAGTCGTATTGGGCGAATGACGTCTCCCACTTGCCTACTGCCTATATGCGGCCTTGGTGCTCGCATCGTATAGTGGTAGACAGGGAAGGTATCCCCAAAACGAAGGGAGACAACATGGCATTTCCGAAGGGCTTTCTGTGGGGTGGCGCTACCGCTGCTAACCAGTACGAGGGCGCCTGGAACGTGGGCGGCAAGGGCGACAGCCTCTGCGACCACATGCGCGGAGCTACCGCAACCACCCCTCGCCAGATAGACGAAGAGTTCGACCCCGACGCCCTCTATCCCAGCTGGGAAGCCACGGACTTCTACGGCCACTATGAGGAGGACATCAAGCTCTTTGCCGAGATGGGCTGGACGGTCTTCCGCATGTCCATCAACTGGACGCGCCTGTTCCCCACGGGCGAGGAGAGCGAGCCGCTGCCTGCCGGCGTCGAGTTCTACGACAAGGTCTTCACCTGCCTCAAGGAGAACGGCATCGAGCCACTGGTGACGCTTTCTCACTACGAGACCCCGTACAGCCTGGTCAAGAAGTACAACGCATGGGCCGACCGCCGCTGCATCGACTTCTTCCTGACCTATTCCACCTTCTGCCTGGACCGCTGGCACGACAAGGTCAAGTACTGGCTCACCTTCAACGAGGTCAACACCGGCATGCCGTTCATGAACAACGCGCTTTCCACCAGCCTCGTGCAGGGCTACACCGGCACCACCGCCAACGCGCCGCGTGACGCCAAGGCGTGCTTCAACGCGCTGCACCACCAGTTCCTGGCCGGTGCCAAGACGGTCAAGTACGCGCATGACCACTATCCCGAGGTCATGATGGGCAACATGACGGCCTTCCTGACCACCTACCC
>CADBRX010000065.1 GCA_902797175.1 uncultured Coriobacteriaceae bacterium
ATGCCATGGAAGCGCAGGCCGCCGGCATGGTCGGGGCTGGGGATGAAGCCGTTGCCCAGCGTGTACATCTTGCAGAGCGGGGCGGTCTTGCCCGTGTCAGGATAGTCGTAGGCATAGCGGCCGCGGGTGAGGCTGGGGCAGCTGGCGGGCTCAACGGCCACAAAGCGCGTGCTGGGCTTTGCGCCGCTCAGCTTGTCGCGCATGAACGGCGCAATGAGGCCGCCCAGGTTGGAGCCGCCGCCTGCGCAGCCCACCACCACGTCGGGATACTCACCCAGCTGCTCAAAGGCCGTCTCGCACTCAAGGCCAATGATGGACTGGTGCAACAGCACCTGGTTGAGCACGCTGCCAAGCTGGTAGCGGCCGCGGTTTTCCGGCACGTGCAGTGCACGCTCCACGGCCTCGGAAATGGCGGTGCCGAGCGAGCCCGTGTAGTTGTCGGGGTTCTGGAGCATCTTGCGGCCGATCTCGGTGGTGTCCGAGGGGCTGGGCGTGACCTGGGCGCCAAAGGTCTCCATCACCGAGCGGCGGAAGGGCTTTTGCTCGTAGCTTGCGCGCACCATGAAGACGTCGCACTCCAGGCCAAAGCGCGCGGCCGCCTCGGAGAGGGCCGTGCCCCACTGGCCGGCGCCCGTCTCGGTGGTGATGGTGGAAAGTCCCTGCTCGTAGGCATAGTAGGCCTGCGCGAGGGCCGAGTTGAGCTTGTGGGAGCCGCTGGTGTTGTTGCCCTCAAACTTGTAGTAGATCTTGGCCGGGGTGCCAAGGGCACGCTCCAGGTTGTACGCGCGGCACAGCGGGCTAGGCCGGTAGATCTTGTACATCTCGCGGATGCCCTCGGGGATGGGCGTGTAGCGCGTGTCGTCGTCGAGCTCCTGGCGACAGAGTTCCTCGGCAAAGACGGGCGCTATGTGCACCACCTCGGCCGGCACACCGTTGGGCAAGAGCATGCGCCCAGGCTTTGTGGGCATGTCGGCGCGCAGGTTGTAGTAGCTGGTGGGGATCTGGTCCTCACGCAGGTAGATGCGGTACGGGTCCTTCTTGGTGCGGACGTCCTGCTCGGCCATGGTCGGCCTCCTTTCTGCGCCGTCTGGCGCGTTGAGGGCGGGCCTGGCCTTTGGCCAACAAAAAAACGCCCGTCCTCGACCTATGGGGGTCTCGAGGACAAGCGTCTATACGTGTGCACAGACACCTGCGGTGCCACCTCGATTAGCGGGCGTGCGCCCGCTCTCTCTGTGGAGGGCCATCACCCTCCTGCCCTATGACGGGGGCCTCCGTCGCGACTTCCACCGCCTTGCGGCAGCCAACACTGCCAGCGGTTTCTTCGCGCCCTCGGCGGGTCCATTATGCCTGCCAGCTACTGCTCGGATCTCAGCTGCCCGAACTCTCTGTATGCGCCTCAGCAGGCTTTACTTCCGCCTCATTGGTTTTGGCAACGCTATGCGGTTGTTGGTGGGCAGTCTACGGGAACGTCCGCACCACGCGCAATTGCGAGAAACAAAGGCGTTACAAGACAACAGGAAACGATATGGTTTCCTCCTGACGCATGACGAGGACACCACAGCATGCGTCAAACGCAAACTGGAATGCGAAGGAAGCAGGCAGGATAACGCGTTCATTACCTCATACTGGGAAACAGCAAAGCAACCCACGTGCGCTGACGTTGCGCACAACGCAAAGAAGGGACTTGGCATGGACAAGCTGCAACTGGGCAAGAGCGACCTGTACGTCAGCCCCGTCGGCCTGGGATGCATGAGTTTCTCCCACGCCTCCGGCGACCCCACCGACGACGACGTGGCCATCGAGATGCTGCGTGCCGCTCACGAGATCGGCTATGACTTCTACGACACGGCTGAGGCCTACGTGGGCGTGAAGGCCGACGGCACCATCTCGTACAACGAGGAGCTGGTGGGAAAGGCCATCAAAGACTTCCGAGACGAGGTGGTCATCGCCACCAAGATGGGCGTGCACCACGATGCTAACAACAACCTGGTGCTGGACAGCCGCCCCGAGGTCATCCGCGCGAGCTGCGAGGAGAGCCTCCGCAAGCTGGGCATCGACTGCATCGACCTCTACTACCAGCACCGCATTGACCCAAAGGTGGAGCCCGAGGTGGTCGCCGAGGAGTTTGGCAAGCTCATCGCCGAGGGCAAGATCCGCGCGTGGGGCATCTCCGAGACCACCGAGGAGTACCTGCGTCGCGCTCACGCCGTGACCCCCGTCACCGCCATCGAGAACCGCTACTCCATGATGGCCCGCTGGCACGAGGGCATCTTCCCCACCTGCGTCGAGCTGGGCATCTCCTACGTCGCCTTCTCCCCCATGGCCAACGGCTTCCTCACTGGCGCCTACAACCCCAACACCAAGTTCGAGGGCAAGCAGGACTTCCGCGAGGGCATGCCGCAGTACACCGAGGAGGGCTACGCCAAGGCTAAGGACCTGCTTGATCTGCTCCACGCCATGGCCGACGAGAAGGGCTGCACCATGGGCCAGCTGAGCCTCGCGTGGATGATCAACAAGGACCCGCACATCATCCCCATCCCTGGCACCCGCAAGCTGGAGCGCCTGCGCGAGAACTTTGGCGCGGCGAGTGTGCCCATGACAGCGGAAGAGATCGCCACCATTGACGCAAAGCTCGACACGATGAGCTTCGACGTGTTTGGCGGCCACGCAGCAAAGTAACGATCACGGAACAAAACTCAGGCAAGTCGCACTTTCAGCAGAACGGCAGTCCAAAAGACCCACGAAAGGTGGGTTGAACGGGAAGCAATCGATCCTAAATGGTCGATAAGCTCCGGTTTGACCCACCCTTCGTGGGTCGATTCGTTCAAGGTGTGCGTGCGCCTTATCTCATCGCACGAGGTAGATGCCCAGAACCTGAATCATCCTTGCGTTTGCGACGACTCAGCCGCTCACGAAGGAGGTAGGTAACCCCGGCAACGAGCGTGGCAATCGCGGTCCAGCGGGCAAAGGAAAGCACCAGCGGCGTCTGGAAGTCCACGGCAGCAAACTGCACCTGTCCCAGCAGGTAGGCAGGCAGTCCTAGATTCATGAATGACCACACGCCGTAGCAGGCAACGAGGTCCCATGCCAAGCGGCAAGCCCACAGGGATCTTGCAGACATGCGACGAGGGAGTCTCATGTGCAGGCCGGCATGGACGAAGGCGAGAACAAAGGCCCAGTACGAGCAGATCATGTGGACACGCCGCGCCCAGGCCGCCCCTGGCAGCGCCGGCAAAAAGCCAAAGACGTGCTTGGAGAGAACGAGGCTGCTCGCGGCGAGACCCACGATGCAGCCCACGAGCAAGGCCATGGTAACCAGCTGCGCCGTCTGAAGTGCATTGCGGCGCCGGCGCAATACGGCAACGATCCATCGCCTGTTGAGCACAATGTGAGTGGTAACCAGTACAAAGAGCGCGATGCCAAACCACTCGTGGGGAGCTTCTTGAACGATCGCCGTCGCCATGAGTGCAACCATGACTGCAGCCATCGCCGCGTCCACCACGGTCTTTGCATGTCGCTTTCGTTGAGCGCTCATGAGCGTGTCATCCTTTCTATTTGCGACAGATATTGCGGAGGAACGCGGTCTGCCAGCCACGTGCTGTCATTGCCTGCATAAAACGCAACCCCATCGCGCGCCGCCGCTGCTGCGTCCACGCGCAGGATGATCGTCTGCCCGCCATGGCGCGTGCCAACCTGCTGTGCCGTCTCCACATCGGCAGAGAGGTGCACGACCTGCCGCCCCATGGGAAGCAGGCCGTCTGCCATGATGGAATCCACGTTTTTCTCTGCCGTACCGTGATACAGCACGGCGGGTGGCTCCGCCTTCTGGTATTCGACCCTAAGCGGTATGGAATGCCCGTAGCGCGCCCTGATGCGCCCGCCCTCGACGGCAAAGCGCTGCTTGGTGCCATGCTCCACAACCTGCATGACGTCTTCCTCGGTGATTTGCCTGGGCCATCCCCCGCGTCGATTGAGCGCATCGATGAGCACGCGGAGCTCCACACTCCCATCTGGGGCCAGCGAAATACCCAGGCGTTCAGGACGATGTCTCAGCGCCTTTGACATAGCCTTGCTCAGGCTGACGTAGTTCAGCTCGCCCATTGCGCGCCTCCCTAGGCTGTCGCGAGGTCGAACAGTGCCCGTATGCGCTCTGGCGCGTCCTTGCGCACGCAGAGCCAGAAGGTCACGTGCGCTTCATCGTCCGTGATGGGAATGGCGCGACGCGACTCGTGGCCGCTCGTGTTCTCAGGCGCGTTGGTGGTAAACGTCAGCAGATTGGATGTGCGCACCTGCTGCAGAAAGATCGTGCGGTCTGGCTGCACCACAAACTGCGCGAAGGGCATCATGCGCTCGTGCACCTCGTGCCAAAAGCCGATGCCGCCATACACCAGAAAGGTCATGCCGTCGAGCTCGGAAAACGTCAGCTCGTCGCGCCCATAGAGCACATGTCCGCTGGGCACGTTGGCATAGAGATCCTCGTGCATGAAAGTCTTCGAGCAGATGGTGGGGATGCGCACTTCATGAGCCATCACGACAAGGTCGCAAGAGCCATTGATAAGGCGAGCCTCGGCCTCTCGTTCGCTGACGATATCCGGCTCGAGTATCTCGGTCGGGTACTGCTCCAAGATGAGCGAGCTAAGCCGCCATGTGGGAGCGGGAGCTACGCTTGCCACGCGCACGGTGCGCTCGCGCTTTGCCAGCGCACCGAAATCATCGCGGAGCCTGCGCTCCTCTGCCAAGATGAGCCGCGCGTGATCAAGCGCCAAACGCCCCGCTGCATTGAGACTCATGGAATTGCGCGTGCGGTCAAAGAGCGACTGTCCAAGGTCTTCTTCAAGACGTTTGAGCGAGCGCGAGAGCGCTGACTGCGAGAGATGCAGGTGCTCCGCCGCTGTCTGCAACGTCCCATATTGCGCAACCATATCAAGCTGTCGTAGCTGCTCAAGCTCCATACGGGCTCCTTCAGTTTGCGTTCTGTGCAATCTGACTCTATCGCAAAGCAATGTACATCCGCAAGCTATACCTGCATACTAGTCACCAAGGAAGCGAAGCGTCAGTAGGACGCAAAACGAAAGGGGACATCATGGCAAAGACGTGGTTCATCACCGGTTGCTCCGAGGGCGGCATTGGCGAGGGCATCGCCCGCGCGGTGCTTGAGGCTGGCTACAACGCGGTCGTGACCGCCCGCACCACCGCCAAGGTTGAGGGCATCGTGGCCGACTACCCCGACGCCGCCCTTGCCGTGGCGCTCGACCTCACCCAGCAGGATTCCATCGACGCCGCATACGACGCGGCCATCGCCAAGTTTGGCCAGGTAGATGTGCTCGTCAACAACGCGGGCTACTGCTACCGCTCCTCCGTGGAGGAGGCCGATCCCGCAGGCGTCCAGGCGATGTTTGACGCCAACTTCTTTGGCATGGTCGCCATGATCAAGAAGGTCCTGCCCGGCATGCGCGAGCGTCGTAACGGGGCCATCGTCAACGTGAGCTCCATCGGCGCGGTGCGCACGGGCGCCGCCTCAGGCTACTACGCCGCCACCAAGGCAGCCGTTGAGCTCATGACCGAGGGCCTGCGCGCCGAGGTCGCGCCCCTTGGCATCAAGGCTATGATCGTGGAGCCGGGCGCCTTCCGCACGCACTTCTACGACACCTCGCTCAAGGGCTCTGACAACACCGTGGGCGACTACGCCGAGACCGCCCACAAGCGCTCCGTCGCCCAAAACGTCAACACCCGCCAGCAGCCGGGTGACCCCTTGAAGGCTGGCTATCCCATCATCAAGGCCGTCGAGGCTGACGATACCCCACTTCGCCTCTACCTGGGCTCTGACGCCCTGGCTGCCGTACGCGGCGCGCTTAACGCCCGCCTTGAGGAGCTGGAGAAGTGGGCCGAGGTCTCCAAGACCACAGACTTCGACGCCTAGGCACTCTTTTACCGCGATACAAGAGCACATCTGCCCCGTTTGACATGAACGCCTCATGTCAAACGGGGCAATTAGCCTTGAAATCGGCTCGGATCAGCTGAAATGACATGAGCTGCTCATGTCCACTCATCCACTGGTTGATTCATAATCAGTTTTGGGACCTCCAGAGAAGCTCAAGACCCATCAAAGAAGTAGGTAGAAGTGATCTATGACAGGCTGCGGGTTACCCTGCTCACCGAGCTCATGACCCAGAAAGATGACTCGGCATATGCCGAGATAGCCCGCTATCTGCTGAGCCATAACTCGGAACAAGGCGAGCTCTCAATCAAAGAGATAGCACAAGCCTGTCACGTGGGCACAGGAACCGTCTCCCGCTTTGCCAAGGATGTGGGATTTGCAAGCTTTGCAGACCTCAGAGAGACATGCGAGCACAACCGAAACGTCTTTGATGTCGCGGCAGGCAATTCTCTATCAGAGCGCACGGAGGGGCTCGCGCGCCACATCGCCCTTTCGGTCGCACAGGCAGCGGCGAGCATCAATGGCAACATGCTCAGGCAGCTCGTTGACGACCTTCGCTCGTTCGAAAAGGTTAGTGCCTATGGGTTGCTCAAGGCCCAGGCAGCAGCAGTCGACCTGCAGGTGGACCTCCTCATGCAGGGAAAGCAGATCAGTACCTGCGCGACTCCCGCCGAGCAGGCCCAGCGTATCGCCTCCGCACAATCTGACGAGCTCATCTTGATCTTCTCGTATACCGGCACGTACTTTGAAGGCAGCAGCCTACTCGAATCACTCAGGCGTCCCAACCGTCCACGCATCTGGATGATTTGTGGCCAGGGAGAGGATATTCCCGCCTTTGTGCACAACCGCTTGCTCTTCTCGTCTGACCACTCCCAGTTTGGCCATCCCTACCAGCTCGAATGCATCGCTGACATCATCGCCCAGGAATATGCGGCAGCCGTGGCGCACTGACGTGCGTCCACGGCTGAGATTAGGCGATTTGTCCCTCGACCTGGGTTAGCGGCCACCCGCCTTTGCATAGAGCAGACGCCCCTTGATGTATCCAGGGTCGATACCCAGAGCTTCCATAATCTTGAAGGCAAAGGGGTACGGCGTTGCAGGACCTTGCGAGGTGACCGCGTTCTGGTCCCACACGGCAACCTCATCTGCCACAAACATGGCGCTCTTCAGCTTCGCGCCGTATCCGGTGTATCCCGTAGCGCACTTCCCAGCCAACACGCCCGCAGCCTCAAGGACCGTGGTCCCCGAACACATGGCACAGACCAGCTTGCCTTGCTCGTCAAACCAACGAAGGGTATCCATCACCTCGTCGTTGGCAATGAGCGGAGCGGCGGCCGTGCGGCCACCAGGAACCACGATGAGGTCATAGTCGCGCACCTCCGGTCCAAAGACCTTGTCAGACCGTACGTCCATGCCCTGCATGGAGTGCACGAAGGGATCGTCCTGAAAGCGGAAGGTGTGCGCTTCCACGTCGGCGCGGCGCAGCAGGTCGACGATCTGCATGGTCTCGCTCTCCTCGTAGCCCTCCACCATGAGGACGGCCGCCCTAGGATGCTCTATGCGATGCGGTACCTGCTCGAAGGTGCGCTCGCCTTCCACGTCCCACGCGCCACGGGACAGTTCCCAAGAAGGAGTCCCGCCATCCACGTCAAAGGCGTTGTAGTACACCATGCGCTGCTTGATGGGCTCGCTGTCGACCCCCAGCGCATCCACCAAGGCATAGGCAAAGGCATAGGCCGTCGCGGGGCCCTGGCTCGTGATGAGGTTGCCATCGCGGACAACGACCTCGTCAACCCACGTCGCGTTCTTCTCCTCGATCTTGGGGGCGGTTCCTGGGTAGCAGGTGAAGCGCTTTCCTGCCAAGATGCCCGCCCGGTCGAGCGCAATGGGAGCGGCGCAGATGGCGCAGACCCACTTGCCGGCAGCGTTCATCGCGCGCAGGGCATCCTGAAAACGGTCGTCGTCACGCATGGCGTCGGCTCCACCATAGCCTCCAGGAAGCACGACCATGTCATAGCCATCAAGCGTTCCATCAAAGGCCACGTCTGTGCGCACGACGATCTCGTGACCACCTGCGACCTCGGCAGACGTGAGTCCCACCATGTCGCAGCCAATCTCTGCCCTCCGAAAGACGTCCACCAGAGCAAGGGCCTCTCCCTCTTCGAATCCTGGCGCAATGATGACGGCTACCTTTGCCATGTGGCATCTCCTCCCAACGTTGACCTAGCTCATACCTTACAGCCGCCGACAACGGCAGATGCCCGATTTCCAAATCTCGGAAATCGGGCATCGTGAACGAAGGGGGAAGGGTGCCTGCCTGTCTGATGGCCGTTGGTCCTACTCCTCCCAGAGGCACCCGCCCTGGGTCTCGATGACCTGCTTCATCCAGTCGTAGCTCTTCTTCTTGGTGCGGCGCAGCGTTCCGTTGCCCTTGTCGTCCATGTCCACGTAGACAAAGCCGTACCGCTTGGCCATCTCGCCCGTGGAGAGGGAGACAAGGTCAAGCGGCCCCCACATGGTGTAGCCAAAGCAGTTGACCCCGTCCTCAAGAATGGCCTGCATCATGCACTTGAAGTGGTCGCGGAGGTACTCGATGCGATAGTCGTCCTCGACGTAGCCGTTCTCGTCGGCCTCATCGATGGCGCCCATGCCGTTCTCGACCACAAAGACGGGTTTCTCATAGCGGTCGGCCAGCTCGTTGAGCACGTACCGCAGACCCAGCGGGTCGATGGGCCAGCCCCACGGAGTGCTGGGCAGATAGGGGTTGCCGTCACCACCCATAACCTCCTTGGCGCGCGGATGGCCAGCGCAAATGGTGTTGGACCGATAGTAGCTGATGCTCACGAAGTCAAGCGGACCCGCTGCAAGCGTCTCTTCGTCGCCCTCCTGCATGCGCAACTCCACGCCCTTGTCAGCCCACATCTCGCGTGCAAAGGCAGGATAATGACCGCGGACCATGGTGTCGATGTAGTAGAAGCTCTGGCGACGCTTTTGCATCTGCGCAAACACGTCCTCTGGCTTACAGGTGGCGGGGTAGAACGCGCTGAAGGCGTACATGGTGCCAAACATCGAACCAGGCATCATCTCATGCCCCAGAGCCACAGCCCGGGCGCTAGCCAGAAACATGTTGTGCACGGCGTTGTAATGCGTGTTGTTGTCGGACTGATGCGTTCCGCACGAGGCATAGCCGCGCACGGCGTTGATCTCGTTAAAGGTGAGCCAATACTTGACCTTGCCGCCAAAGCGCTCAAAGAGGGATTTGCAATAGCAGACGTAGCGTTCGATGGTCTCGCGGCTCGACCAGCCGTCAAGCCTCTCGGCGAGCTCAAAGGGCAGCTCGTCATGGTGGATGGTCACAAGCGGCTGCATCCCCAACTCAAGGCACTTGTCAATGATGCCTTCGTAGAAGGCCAGCCCCGCCTCGTTGGGCTGCTCCTCAAATCCCGTTGGGAATATGCGGCTCCAGCAGATGGAGAAGCGGTACACGTTCATGCCCATGCCGGCAAGCAGCTCAAGGTCCTCTTCCCAGTGATGGTAGTGGTCAACCGCCTTGTGGCTGGGATAGTACTGCCCCTCCAGAAGTACCGGAACCGCTCCTTCGGGCAGCGGGTCGGCAAAGAAGAAGCTGCTGCGCGCACGTCCTGTAGTGCCGTCGGGCAGCTGGTAGGTGATGCCGCGCGGGTTATCCTGGTTGCCATCCGTTTCGAAGTCATGCGTGGAAAGCCCGCGTCCCCCTTCGTCAAAGCCTCCCTCAAACTGGAAGTCCGCAGTTGCTCCACCCCACAGGAAATCCTTCGAAAGCTGCATGGCGCTCCCCTCTCACTCTTTGCCAGCCTTTTGGCAGCGTTTACTTTTCTCATTATCGTCTTTTCGTACAACCCCATTCGTCGACACAGCTGCTTGTATTAGCATGTCATAAGGATGAATTTGAGCTGTTCCCAACCATCGGAGGCCCGCATGATCGAAAAGATCACCGCCGTCATCGCGGATGTTGACGGCACCATCAACGTAAAGGGCTCCAAGCCCATGCCCCGCACGCTTGCTGCGCTTGAAGCGCTGCATGAGCGTGGCATCCTCTTTGGCACCGCCTCGGGCCGCCCCCTTGACCAGCGCTCGCTCGACAAGGCCAGGGAGTGGGGCCTCTCCTTTGAGTTTGACCTCGCCATCGGCATGAACGGCGGCGACGTGTGGGACAAGGACCATGACGGCATCGAGCACCTCATGCGCCTCAAGAAAGACTACATCCAGGAGATCTGCGAGTTCATGTGGCCGCTCGACTGCAACGTCATCGTGTACGAGAACGCCTACGACCACGTGCTCGTCAAGCGCCGCGACGCACGTCTCGAGATGAGCATCTACCGCAACGGGTCGGTCGTGGAGCTCTCGACACCCAGCAAGATGGCCGAGAAGGACACCGGCAAGATCGAGATCCAATATGACCCGGAGGTTCCTGGTCTCATGGAGGAGATCGAGACTGTCGTCAATGCCCACAAGTCTCCCAACTGGGCTGATGTACGCACCTTTGCGGGTACCGTCGAGTTCATGACTCCTGGCCTTGACAAGGGCGTTGGTCTGCGTCGCTATGCCGAGCGCAACAACATCCCCATCGACGAGATCATGGCCTTTGGCGACATGGACAACGACATAGCCATGATCGCCGCCGCAGGCTGGGGCGTCGCCATGGCAAACGGCTGCGACGCCGCAAAGGCCGTTGCCAAGGACGTCACGGAGTACGGCGTGCTCGAGGATGGCATGGGACGCTACCTCGAGAAGTACGTGCTTGCCTAACCACCAGCAACGTTGACATGCAAAAGGGCCCGTCAAGCGAAATGCCTGACGGGCCCTTGTCTATTCATGATTAGCGAATGAAGTTGGTGAAGATCTCCTTGTTGCGCTCGGGAATGCCGTATTCCTGGGCACCATCGGCGATGGCCCTCATCATGAAGGTCATGTTGCGCGCAAGGTTGCGGATGGTCTGCACGCCCTCCTCGTCTGTGTAGACGTCCTCTCCCTTGTAGCCATGCACGTCGTTCCAATAGGTGGAAGGCACCGTAGGCATGCCGCTGATGCCAAAGAACTGGTTGAGCGCCTCGAAGGTTGCGCTGTTGCCACCACGGCGGCAGCTCACGATGGATGCCCCGACCTTCATGCGCAGGTCGACCCCCGAGCTGTAGAAGAGCCGCTGCATGAACGAGAGCAGTGTGCCGTTGGGGTTTCCGTAGTACACGGGGCTGCCGATGATGATGCCATCAGCCTCGGCCAGCTTGGGCGCGCACTCGTTGACGAGGTCGTTGTCAAACGTGCATCTTCCCAGCTCGCCGCAGCGTCCGCAGGCGATGCAGCCGCGGATGTCCTTGTTGCCGACGACCACTTCCTTGCACTCGACGCCTGCCGCCGCAAACTCTTCCTTGGCAATGGCAAACGCGGTCGCGATGCAGCCCTTTGCCACGGGGCTGCCGTTAACCATGAGTACCTTCATCATCGTGTCCTCTCTCTTGTCATTCCCCCACGCATCACATTGTACCCGCTACGCTCAAGACCAAGAAAGCGCTGCTAATCGACCGGTTATTGATGAACGAAGTTAGAGTGTTGATACTTAATACCAGCAACCCACCAGAGGGAGGAGATTCATGACAAGAATCGATGTCTTTGCCCATGTGCTGCCACCGCGTTTCTACGAGACAATGAAGGCGGTCGAGCCAGCCATCCCAACACGTTATGCGTTCTTCAACAACCCTGTGCTGACCGACATGGAGCTGAGGCATTCCCATTGGGATGGGGTGACCAAGCAGGTCATCAGCCACGTGAATGCCCTGCCCGAAGACTACGTGGGCCCCGAAGAGGCAGCCGATCTCTGTCGCCAGGGCAACGACGAGCTGCTCGAGATGCTCGACGCCAACCGCGACATGTTTGAGGCGGCCGTCCTCATGGTCCCCATGAACAACATCGTCGAGGCGGTGCGCATCGTGCATGAGCAGGTGGCAACCAATCCCGACGTAGTTGGGGTGCAAATCTTCACGCGCGCGCTCGGAAAGAGTATCGCCGAGGAGGAATTCTTCCCCCTCTTTGCGGCCCTTGAGGAAGTGGGCGCCCCCGCATGGCTGCATCCCGTCTTCGATCTGCGCAAACCCGACAACAACCTGGTCTTCAGCTGGGAATACGAGCTGAGCCAAGCCATGCTGCAGATGGTCCAGGCGGGGCTTTTCCAGAAGCATCCCAACCTCAAGGTCATCGTGCACCATGCTGGTGGCATGGCACCCTTCTTTGCGGGACGCATCGACCGCATCATGAAGCCTGACCAGGCGGCGGATATGCGCAAGTTCTACGTCGATACCGCCATCCTGGGCAACCCCCGCGCACTCGACCTTGCCGCCGACTATTACGGCATCGACCACATCGTGCTGGGAACCGACGCTCCCCTTGGCATCCTGCCCGCTGGGGCCACCAAAGAGATCTGCGCCGCCATCGACGACATGCATATCAGCGACACGGACCGCGCTGCTATCTATTCTGGCAACTATCTGCGACTCATTGGAAAGGAGTAGCCATGATTACGCGACTTTTTAGACTTGAACGCAATATGGACTACGAGGAGGCCTTCGACAAGGTTGGCGAGAACAACCTGCTCACCTCCCACAAGGTCGAGCCCGGTACGCTGGCCATGTTCTCCACCCATGTGCCTGACGACCCCAAGACCTGCTATGTCTTTGAGGTCTACGCCGATGAGGATGCCTACAACGTGCACGCCGCATCCAAGCAGTTTGGTGCCTTTGTCGAGCTGGCAGGCAAGGCGCTCACCGGTCGCGCCGTCTATACCCTTAACCCTCGTCTCATGATAGAGAAGCCCGAGGAGATCTGCGTGACGGGAGAGACCCCCATCGAGCCTCACCTGGTCTTTGTCGACATCAAGCCCGAAGGCGAGGAGGCGTTCCTCGAGGCCATCACGGCCAACATGCGCACCGCCATCGATGTCGAGCCTGGCGTGCTCGTGATGTACGCCGCCACCATTAACGATAACCCCAACCGCTGGGTGTTCTGGGAGGTCTACGGCAGTGCCGAGGCGTACGCCGCACACCGCGAGACGCAGCACTTCAAGGACTACATCGCCGCGACGGACGACATCGTCGTGGACAAGGAGTTCCACGTGCTCAAGGCAGACACCCTCGTGAGCAAGGGTTCTCTCCACTAGGCATTCCCCAAGGACTGACTCACAAGGGTCCCACCCCTTTGAGTTCAAAATGACTCAAAGGGGTGGGACCCTTGTGAGTCAGATGACGATGTGCGTCAGCTCCTCGCCCTCAATGAAGCGACGCAAGTTCTCGCAGGCCACGGCACAGATGCGATCTTCTGTGCCGTGGCTCTTTCCAAAGCTTCCACCTGCCTGATGGGGCGTGATGAAGCAACGAGGCTCCTGCCAGAGCGGATGGCCCTTTGGCAGGGGCTCGGGATCGGTTACGTCGAGGGCTGCCCCCCGCAGATGGCCGTCGGCAAGCACGCGCGCCAAGGCATCGCAGTCAACAAAGTTGCCGCGCCCCACGTTGGCAAGAATCGCACCCTCCTTCATGAGACGCAAACGTCGTTCGTCAAGCCAGTGGGCCGTCTCATCCGTATTGGGCAGGCAGTTTACGACAACGTCGGCATGCGGAAGCTCCCCTTCCGCCTCGTCGAGCGTGACAAGGCGCTCAAAGAAGGGGCGCGGACGTGACACGTCGCGGCACACACCCACGAAATGGCAGTCAAAGCCCGAAAGCCGCTTTGCCGTAAGCCCTCCTAGGTCTCCTGCCCCCAGGATGAGCACGTGGGCGCCTTCAAGAGACGCCACTGGGCCCACGCCAGCCCACACCTCGCGCTCTTGCTGGCGCACATAGGCAGGAAAGTTCTGCGCTATCCCTATGATCTGCCCGACCACAAACTGGCTGATGATATGGCCAAATGCCGTTCCGGCCACATTGGTGAGCCGCACCCCCTCGGGAAAGGGCACCGCGCCGCGGGTATACAGGTCGGTACCCGCCCAGGTCATCTGCACCCAGCGCACGGGGGTGCCCTCGGCCAGCAGGGCAGGCGCGGGCTCACCGATCACGGCGTCTGCCTCCTGCAGCAGCGATCTCATCTCTTGGCCAGCGGGGTCAACCCACACCTGTTTGAGCTCGGCACGATCCCCCGCCACCTCTCGGAGCACCGCCATGTGATGCTCCCTGAACGGCACAGTCACCAGAACGCGCAGCGTTTCTGCCATACGTGGCTCCTTTCGGTCGACACCTCCATCATACGGCAGCCCTCTGCCCGGCATCTGTTGCAGCAAAAACGAAATATGTGCCGCTGCGCTAAGATGGGACGACCACCAATGCCGGACAGGACCACGGAGAGGTGCTCCATGCACATCCGAACGTCAACCGAGCGTGACTTCGATCGCATCATGCAGATCTACGACCACGCTCGCAACTTCATGGCAGCCACCGGAAACCCCAACCAATGGGGACCCAACCAATGGCCACCAGCGGAGCTCATCCACCAAGACATCGCCGTCAGCAAGGGATACGTCTGTGAACACGACAATCGAGTGGTGGGCGTCTTCTTCTATGACCAGGGATATCGCATAGAGCCAACCTACGATCACATCGACGACGGTCGATGGATGGGCGACGAAACCTATGGCGTGGTGCACCGCATCGCCTCGGACGGTTTGGTGCCTGGTACGGGAAGATTCTGCCTTGAGTGGGCCTTCGAGCAATGCGGACACCTGCGCATCGACACGCACGGTGACAACGTCATCATGCAGAACCTCCTGCGTAAGCTGGGCTTTGTCCACTGCGGGACCATCTACGTGCACGAGGACAACGACCCGCGCCTCGCCTTTGAGAAGCTCTCGTAGGAACGAGGCGCTGGACGGCGGCGCGACAACGGTTGCATGCGAGTTCAGCACGGCGCGATTCGCCGGCGTCGCGACAACGGTTGCATGCGAGTTCAGCACGGTGCGATTCATCACCGGGGCGACAACGGTTGGATGCGAGTTCAGCACGGCGCGATTCGCCGGCGTCGCGACAGCGACGTCGCAGCGAATCGCCCGGCTGGTTGTCTGAGCATCCAACCGTTGTCGTCCCGCTGTCAGTCCGGACGTAGCAGAACCCCGCCGGCGTCGCGAAAGCGACGTCGTAGCGAATCGCCCGGCTGGCTGTCTGAGCAGGCAACTGTTGTCGTCCCGCTGTCAGTCCGGACGTAGCAGAACCCTACCTGCGTCGCGACAGCGACGTCGCAGCGAATCGGCCGGCTGGTTGTCTGAGCATCCAACCGTTGTCGCCCTTTAGCAGCTCATGTGGTTGACGCGTCCTAGGCAAACAGGGCAGCGGTCTTCTCCATGCGCTCGATGACGCCCACGCCAAACGGGCAGCGCTCTTCGCAACCGCCACAGGCAATGCATTCGTCAGCATGGTGGTCAAGCGCCAGGTAGTGGTCGCGCACGAGAGCCGGCACCTCTCCACCCTTTGCCACCTGCACCTCGGCAAGGTCATAGAACTTGTTGACCTGTGCCACGCTGATGCCCGTAGGACACGGTGCGCAGTGGCCGCAATAGGTGCAGAGACCCGTCGCGTTGTTGTGTGGAGCAGAAGCGAGCACGCTCGCATAGTCTCGCTCGTCCTCAGATGCTTCGCAGTACGCTGCATCCGACTCGAGGTCCGCCACGCTGCCAAAGCCTGCCATGACGCTTGCCACGGCAGGTCGCGTCAGCGCATAGTGAATGCACATGGACGGGGTGAGGGCCACGCCAAAGGGGCTGCGCTCGGCATCGAGCAGCCTTCCTCCCGCAAAAGCCTTCATGACGGTCAGCCCCACATCAGCGCGCTCGCAGGAGCGGTAGAACGCAAGCCTGTCGGCGTCAAAACCCGCATACTCGTCGCCTGCCGAGCTAGACAAGGTGTTGATGTCGTAGTCGCCTGGCTGCATGTCATAGGCAGGTTTGATGGAGAAGAGCATCATCTCCACCGCATCCTGCTCCACGGCATAGCGTCCGCACACGGCACTATGCGTGGACATGCCGATGTGGCGGATGGTACCCTCAGCCTTGAGCTGCTCGACAAAGTCGCGATACGGCCCCTCCAGGCAACGCTTGAGCTCGTCAAGGTCATCGATATAGTGCATCATGCCCAGCTCGACGTGGTCCGTGTGGAAGCGCGTAAGCAGGTCATCGAAGGCGACCTTGCACGCCTCCACGTCACGCGTGCGCACATACTGACCGTTCTGCCACGTAGAGCCGATGTGCCCCTGCACAATCCAGTGTCCCGGATTCTCCGCACAGGCGTCTCCCAGGCGCGTCCTGACCTCGGGATCGCTCATCCAGCAGTCCACGATGTTGACGCCCAGCTCGGCCGCACGCAGCGTGATGGCGCGCGCCTCCCCCGCACTCATGCGGTCCAGCCATTCCCCGCCATAGCCAATCTCGCTGACCATGAGCTCTGTCTTTCCCAGACGGCGATAATTCATGTGTCCTCCCACAAATAATGGTTTTATCTATTGCAGCGAGCGCTCGGGCTTTCCCAGCACCATGCGCACGAAGTTCGGCTCGAAGTGCTTTGCGCGGCTGCCGCTGTAGCCCATGTCGTGGCTCGAGATCTTGGCCATCTCGTCAGCCGTGAGCTCGAAGTCCCAGATGTCAAAGTTCTCGCGAATACGCTCGACATGCGTCGACTTGGGAATGACGACCACGCCACGCTGCACGTTCCAGCGCAGGAGCACCTGGCCCACAGTCTTGCCATGCGTCTCGGCAATAGCCAGGAAGTCAGGCTCCTCAAAGGGATTGTACCTGCCGCCGCCCAGGGGCGCCCACGCCTCGGGGACCACGCCGTAGTAGCGCATGACGTCCATGGCGGACTCCTCTGCCATAAGACCGTGCTCCTGGGTGTAGTAAGGATGCAGCTCGACCTGGTTGACTGCGGGAACCACGTCCACGACCTCGCAGAAGTTGGTCAAGACGTTGGGATAGAAGTTGGAGACGCCAATGGCGCGCAGCTTGCCCGCACGATAGGCCTCTTCCATGGCGCGCCACGCCGCAAAGTAGTCGTTGCACGCCTGATGCTCGAGATAGAGGTCCAGGTAGCCGATGTCCAGCCGGGCAAGGGATGCGTCGATGCCCGCCGCGGCCGTCTCTTCGTTCTTCATGTCCGTCACCCAGAGCTTGGACGTCACGAAGAGGTCCTCGCGCGTGCAGATGCCATCTGCGATGGCGCGCAGTACCGCAGCGCCAACAGCCTCCTCGTTGTGATATGCCGTGGCCGTGTCAATCAGGCGGTAACCGATCTTGATGGCCTCGTAGACCGAATCCTCACACTGCTGTAGGTCGGGCACCCGAAACACGCCAAAGCCCATCATGCGCATCTTGGCACCAGTATTTAGCTCAACGTATTCCATTGCTGGCTCCCTTTCAAACGGCCTTCCACGCACGGCATGCGACCTCGTCATCAATTGTGCGACAGGAGGTGCCGCCCGGCAAATGCCTTTCGCAACTACCTTCCATGCCTTTGGCGCATTCCAGGGACAAGAGGAACTTGCCCTGGCTCAGAGGCAATGCGCCCTAATCTGCCAGGCAACCTAGAGCGCCCGAAGCGTCGCCGTTGCCACCTCGAGAGCGGCCAAGGCAGATTCGCGGGCACTCATCAGGGCCTCGTAGGGAAGGTCCTCCCCCAGCACGCCCCGGGCGAGGCCTTCGGGCAAAGCGCCGCGCTCATCCGCCTCGCGGTCCTTGTACCACTCCTGGCTCCCATAGTATGCGGACAGCTGACGAAGCGAGTCGAGTGCGTCCACCTGCGCCGCAATCGCCTCGGACAGCTGGTCCGCCGCCTCACGCGAGACGTTCAGCGCCTCCTCCATGGCCTGGATGCGCTCGATCCTTGCCTGATTGCCCTTTGCCATTCACGTTCCCCTTTTCTCTTCGGACGCAGAGCCACCTCTTGGGCAGATAGAAGCCAGGCAGCTCACTGGTGCGAGCCTGCCGGCCGTGAGAGCAGATAGACGCGCGCGTGTTCCTGAGCGCGCTCAAAGTCGTGCGGTACCATGCGCTCGGTAAGGTCCTCGACGGCAAGTGCGCACGTTGGGATGGGTCCCTGGGCAGGAAGCACCAACACGACGCTGCCGCTCGGCGACAGGATGCCCTGGATCTGGGAAAGGAGCGCGGAAAGATCCTTCTCCAGCTCCCATGCGCGACCCCGCGCCCCATGTGCAGCCAGCCGGCTTGGTGGCGAGCAGAGCACAAGGTCGTAGGCATGGCGTGCCTTCGTCTCACGGGTGAGCCATTCTCGCACGTCCATGCGTGCGAAGCGGTGCGCTCTTCCCTCGAGTCCGTTCTCCCGCAGGGCGCGTTCCGCCCATTCGAGTCGCTCCTTCGAGGCATCCACCGTCACCGTGCTCTTTGCCCCAGAGGCGGCGGCGCACACCGTCGACGCGTTCCCCGACGCAAAGAGGTTCGCAAATCGGGCGCCCTGTGCCCGTGCCGCCACCATCCTTCTAACCAATCGCAGGTCAAGCGGCACGTTCTTTCCAGAAGCCCCATCAAGATCCACAAAGAACAGGCATCCGTCCTCTGCCACGCATGCCTCGCGAGGCTCTCCCGTCGAGGTGCGCATGCGCTCGTAAAGCGAATCTGCCACCCAGGGATGCGCCGTGATCATGTCCTCATCGACGTCGAAGACGGCAGACACGATTGCGAGCGCATCGTAAAAGCGCCTTCCCGCGCCGAGTGCGTCAAGGCGTTTGGGTCGAGGCCGCTCCTCGATAAGGGCGTGCAGCGTTCCCTCATCGACACCCGCACCAGTCAGGAGGTCGACCGAGACCGCGTAGTCAGGAAGGTCCGCATCATACACGCGGAAACACGAAATGCCTTCACGACGCGCCCAGCGCACTCTCTCCTTGCCCACTTTGCGCAGGCGATTCGCAAACTGGCTGCTCTCCAGGTTCGCCACCACAACGCGGCGCTGCCTGCCCGAAAGCGAGACCACATCGATGTGCTGACGCTCGCCCGTCAGGCCGTAGAGCCTCACCCATGCCTCGATGGAGCCATTGAAGCAGGAGACTATCCTCTCTGGGACACGCCCCAAAGCCGTGTCGACGCCGGGATCGGGAGTGATGAGCGCAACAGACCAGCTGGAGGGCAAGGCGCCTATGGCAGAGGCAAGCGCCCGCCGTGCCCGGGGAAGCTCCGTGGGAGAAAGCAGCCTGAGACCATAGGGAGGGTTGGCCACCAGCAGACCGCGCGCATCCCCCAGCCCCCTGAGGTGACGCGACAGGTTTGCCGCATCGTCTACGTGAAGGCGCACGAGACGAGAAACCCCCGCACGCTCCGCATTGGCACGCGCTATGGCTATGGCTCCCTCATCAAGGTCGCCGGCGATGACACGGGCCTTTGTGAAGCAGTCCTCCTTGCGCCTTCGCGCTTCGACAATGAGCCCATCCCACAACTGCCTGTCATGGCGGACCCACCCCTCAAAGCCCCACCGCCCCCGCAAGAGGCCGGGGGCGATGTCTGCCGCCATCATCGCGCCCTCGATGGCAAGGGTGCCAGACCCGCACATGGGATCCACGAGCACGCCGTTCTCTGCGGCAAGAGCGGGCCATCCCGCCATCATGAGCATGCCCGCAGCCAACGTCTCCTTGAGAGGCGCCTCGGTCTGCACGCCATCCTGACGATATCCACGCCGGTGCAGCGACTCTCCCGACAAGTCGAGGTAGAGCGTGGCACGCTGTTCGTGCACGGCAACGCTCACCAGAAAGCCAGGCCGCTTTGCATCCACGTCAGGCCGGCTCCCACGCACGCCTCTCAGCCGATCGCAAAGAGCGTCCTTGACCTTCAGGGCCGTGAACTGCGTGTTGCGAAGGTTTTGGTTGGTCCCATGCGCCACCACGGCAATGGTCGCCCCATCCCTAACATGCTTTTCCCAAGAGAATGATGCGGCATTGTGATACAGCTCGTCCGCATCGGCTGCGGGGATGCGCGCAAGCACGAGCTGGACGCGCGTTGCCACCCTGCTCCACAGGCAGGAGGTGTAGGCATCGCGACGTGACCCAAAAAACGAGACTCCACCATGGAGGGGACGAACGCGACGCATGCCGAGCGTGCGCAGCTCGTCCGCCAGCACGGGTTCGAACCCTCCGGCACATCGGGCAAAGAGCTCAAGGTTGGCGTCAGACATCCGCATCTCCATCGACTGCACTCGGCATATGTCATCATATTGGGTAAAGCTTTGTTCACTATCTCATGCTACCCTCCCATGCATGCAGCCGCAAACCAACGGAAAGGAACGCCCATGTTTCGCGAGATGCGCCGCATAAAGCAACAGCTCCCCCTCGAGCAGGACAAGGAGATCCTTGCCCAGGCACGTCGAGGCGTGCTTTCCGTGCTGGGCGACGACGGATACCCCTACGGCGTGCCGCTCAACTTTGTCTATGACCCCGACTGCGGAGAGCTGGGCTCCATCTTCTTCCACAGTGCGCTCGCGGGCCACAAGGTCGATGCGATCACCACCTGCGACAAGGCCAGCTTCTGCGTCATGGACGAGGGCACCCGCAACGAGGGCGAATGGTGGTACTACGTCAACTCGGTCATTTGCTTTGGCAGGGTCTCGACTGTGGAGGATCCGGAGCGCAAGTACCAGGCGCTTGCCAAGCTGGGCAAGAAGTACTTTCCGCCCGAGGTCGACCTCCAAGACGAGATTGACTCCGGCTACGCACGCGTGCACATGATGGAGCTCAAGATCGAGCACGTGACGGGAAAGCACGTTCAGGAGAAGTAGCGGCGCGCGTTCCAGGCCTGCTTCTATCTGCTACGCTCTTTGATGACGCTGTCATCAAAGGAGGGGCACCATGGGCAAGCTGCGCATCGCAACCATAGGTACGGGTATCGTCGTCGACTGGTTTCTTGATGCCGTCTCGCAATCGGAAGACATCGAGCTCGTGGGCGCCTACTCCCGCTCGCTCGAGAAGGCGCGCGCATGGGGCGAGCCGAGGGGTGCTCGTCTCTTCTTTGATGACCTCGACAACCTTGCGACATGCTCCGACATCGATGCGGTCTACATCGCCTCGCCCAACGCGATGCACATCCCTTACGCAAAGACCATGCTCGCGGCTGGCAAGCACGTGCTTGCCGAGAAGCCCCTTGCCTCTAACGTCCGCGAGGCGACCGAGGCGTTTGCCCTGGCGCACGAGCATGGCGTCGTCCTCATGGAGGCCATGCGCAACGTGCACGGCCCCGTCTTCTCCACCATTCGCGATGCCCTGCCCCAGCTCGGCGACATTCGGTCTGCCACCTTCCGCTTCTCCAAGGTGTCGTCACGCGTGCCAGCCCTCATGGCGGGAAAGCTCACCAACACCTTTGACCCGCACATGTCGGGCGGCGGGCTCATGGACATAGGCGTGTACTGCGTGTCTGCCATGACGGCCCTCTGGGGTGCGCCGCAGCGCGTGATGGCCATGGGCACCACCTTTGACGTCAGCACCATTGGAGGGGACGCCCGATGGCCCCTTGTGGAGCTTGGAGGAGAGGCCCTCTGTGACTACGGTGACTTCATCGTTAACCTCAGCTGGGGAAAGGTTGGAGACAACCACGTTCCTTCCCAGGTCATGGGTACCGAGGCAACGCTGGTCATCGATTCCATCAGCACGCCCGAGCATGTGGAAGTCGTGCTCCCCTCCCAGACCGACGGAGGCTATGGCTCGGGAGCGGGAGAGGCGACGCTTTTGGGCTTTCCCATGGACGGCAGCCTCATGACGGCAGAGGTCGATGACTTCTGTGCTGCATGCTCGGGCAGCCCAGAAGGCAGGGGGCTCGCCGAACGCTACGAGCGAATCTCGCTCGACGCGCTTTCGGTTATGGACCAGATTCGAGCGCAGATCGGCGTGCGCTTCCCCGCAGACGAAGCCTAGGCTTCCACACCCAAGCCCCATGGCAGCCACAGAAAGCGAGACGAGCCTTGCCTGATTCCTACAACCTCGGCATGTACGTACCCTACCTCGACGAGGACGTTCCGGCACTCGACGCCGAACAGTCGCTCGACCTGTTTCTCTCGTGGGTGGCAACCCAAGACCTTGAGCTCTGGCCCCACCAGGAGGACGCGCTCCTTTCGCTTGCAGCGGGAAACCATGTCATCTTGGGCACGCCGACCGGGTCGGGCAAGTCGATGGTCGCCCTGGGCCTCTGCTTCATGGCCATGTGCACGGGCGGACGCGCGTTCTACACGGCGCCCATCAAGGCCTTGGTCAGCGAGAAGTTCTTTGACCTCGTGAACATCCTGGGCAAGGACAATGTGGGCATGATCACCGGCGACGCCTCCATCAACGCGGACGCCCCCGTCATCTGCTGCACGGCAGAGATTTTGGCTAACCAGGCACTTCGGGAGGGAGAGTGGAGCGACGTCGCCTGCGTTGCCATGGACGAGTTCCACTACTTTGGCGACCACGACCGCGGCTGGGCATGGCAGGTCCCCCTGCTCACCCTCCTCCACACGCAGTTTCTGCTCATGAGCGCCACGCTCGGAGACGTGACGGCAATCCGCGACCTGCTCGAGCGCCAGACCGACCGCGACGTCGACCTGGTGCTCGACGCGCCACGACCCGTGCCGCTCTCGTACGAGTTTGTGGACACAGCGCTCGAGGCGACGGTGGAGCTTGCGGTGCGCCAGGAGAAGGCGCCCCTCTACATCGTCCACTTCAGCCAGGACGCGGCCCTCAAGAGCGCCCAGGCCTTGGCCAGCTATGGCGTGTCGACCAGGGAACAGCGCGACGCCATCAGGGACGCCTGCAAGGGGACCCGCTTCACCACGGCCTTCGGAAAGACGCTCCAGCGGCTACTGGCCGCGGGCGTGGGCGTCCACCACGCCGGCATGCTGCCACGCTACCGGCTCCTCGTGGAGAAGTTGGCCCAGCAGGGGCTCCTGCCCGTCATCTGCGGAACGGACACCCTGGGCATCGGCATCAACGTCCCCATTCGCACCGTGCTCCTAACCGCCTTGGCAAAGTACGACGGCCATCGTCAGCGGCGCCTGAACGCACGCGAGTTCCACCAGATCGCAGGCCGAGCTGGGCGCTCGGGCTTTGACACGGAAGGATCCGTCATCGCACAGGCGACCGAATACGACATAGAGCGGGCGCGCGCCCTGCTCAAGGCAGGGGGAGATCCCAAAAAGGCCCGCAACGTCAAGACCCGCAAACCTCCCGAGGGCTTTGTGGGTTGGAACAAGCAGACGTTCGAGCGGCTTGTGGAGGCCACGCCCGAGGCGCTCATCCCCCGTCTGCAGATTACCCACTCCATGGTCTTGTCGGAGGTCGCCCAAGGTGGTGACGCACGCTCCCGGGTGAGCCAGCTCATCTCGGACTCAATGCAGACCGAAGCTCAGAAGGCAGAGCTCGAGGTTCGCGCCGACGAGGTGTTTGCCACGCTCATGGATGCCGGCGTCGTCCTGTGCGAGAAGGACGAGCAGGGAGAGGACGACTACTGGGTGACCATAGAGCTGCCTGAGTGGTTTGCTCTCGATCAGCCCCTCTCCCCCTTCCTGCTCGCCGCCCTTGAGCTTCTCGACCCTGAAAGCGAGACCTATGCGCTCGACGTCATCTCGCTCGTCGAGGCGACCATCGAGGATCCCCGACAGATCCTGGTTGCCCAGGAGAAGGCGGCGCGCGCCAAGGCGGTCGCCGAGATGAAGGCGGACGGTATCGAATACGAGGAGCGCATGGAGCGGCTTGAGGACGTCACGTACGAAAAGCCGCTCGAAGACATGATCGACGCAGCCTATGCGCAGTACTGCGAGCAGGTCCCCTGGGCGCGCGACTTTGAGCCGAGGCCCAAGTCCGTGCTGCGCGACATGCTCGAGACGGCAAGCGACTTCAAGACCTATGTGCAGCGCTGCGGCATATCGCGCGCGGAGGGCATCCTCCTGCGCTACCTCTCCGAGGCCTATCGCGCCCTCGACCGCACCGTCCCTCTCGACAAGCGCGACGAGCGCCTGGAGGACATCGTGGCGTGGCTCTCCCTGGTGGTGCGTACCGTCGACTCCAGCCTCGTGGATGAGTGGGAAGGTTCGGAGACTCCCGAGCTTGACGCAGGCGCACCTCCCGAGGAGGCTGACGAGGTCGTGCATGACCGTCGGGCGGTCACGCTGCTGGTGCGCAATGCCCTCTTTGCCCGCGTTCGGCTTGCTGCGGAGGAACGCTACGACGAGCTGGGCGCACTCGATGGCGACTGGGGCTGGCGTGCTCCGCGCTGGCAGCGCGTCATGGATGCGTACTTTGAGGAGCATGACGAGGTCCTGCTGGATGGCGACGCACGCTCCTCTGCGTACCTGCAGATTGACGAATCCGACGAGAAGGCAACGCACCGCTGGCACGTGCGGCAGACCTTCAGAGACCCCGATGAGGACCGCGACTTTGGCATCGCCGCCGACGTGGACCTTGATGCCACGCAGGACGAGGGGTCGGTGGTGTTCGACAACTATCGCGTCGGATTTGTAGAGGATCTCCTCGACCTCGTGTAGTTCCAGAGAGATGGATATGCGCCGAAGATGCCGCCGCGCAGCCTTGCTGCGTCACGGGGAACCCTACAATGGTTTTCGTCGAGAGCCCATGGGCGCTCCGTGCACCAACAAGAAAGGACTTGGCGATGAAACGAATATGGCCCGCGCTTGTCGCGGCGTTCGCCATTTGCCTCGCCCTCGCAGGCTGCGGAAAACCTAAGGACCCCGCCGAGGACTTCATCGGCAAGTGGGAAGTCATCAGCATCAGCTCTGATGGAGAAGAGACCTCGGAGAAGGACCTGAACCTTCTCAAGGACCTCGACCTTCACGTCTACCTCGTCCTCAACGAAAACGGCATGGCCACGCTCGACGTCTTTGGCGATGGCATGGACGGCACCTGGAGCGTTTCGGAGAAGGGCAAGGGCTCGATCCTTCTTGATGGACAGGAGGTGCCCATGGTCATCAAGGGCGGCAAGCTCACCCTCGAGCAGGACCGCTCGTCCATGACATTCAAGAAGCTCGAAGACTCGGAGGAGGCGGCCACCAGCGCGGACGCCGGCCATGCGGCAACCTACTTTGGCGGCGATACCATCAACGACCTCGACAATCCTACCGAGATGGATGTCCTTGTGGCCAATGACGACATCTGCACCATCAAGGTGACCGCCAGGGGCACCTACGTGGGAAGCCCTGCGTTCCTCTTCGAGATCACCAACAAGACCGATGCCGACTTCCTTGTCGTCAACTCGACCGACGACTGGGCCGTCAACGGGGCCAAGCGCTCCGCCACCCTCTACAAGACGCTCAAGCCGCAAGAGACGCTCGGCTCCGTGGCCTGGTTTGTCCAGACCGGCTTTGATGACGACGTCAACGAGCTGACCAACGTCACGGGGACGATCATCATCTGCGACGCCAACGCCAACAACATCCTTGGCGAATACGAGTTTGCCCTCTAGGCCTTCGGCATCCTCCCCCGAAGCAACACCCTCAGTTACCGAAAAGGCCCCATCCGCTCCACGGTCGCACATGCCGTTGCGACCTACGATGAGTCCTTGAGGAACCTATCCACCACAACAAAAGGAGCAGCCATGACAAAACGCCTCTGGACCACCCTGGCCATCGCATGCGCCCTCTGCCTTGCGCTCGTCGGATGCGGCAGCAAGGGATCTGCCTCCAAGGCCGACCCCAAGGACGCCTTCGTGGGCTCGTGGGAGGTCACCAGCATGGTCAACGGGGGCGAGGAGACCAGCATGGAAGACCTTGAGCAGCTCAAGGGGCTTGGCATGTTTGTCTATCTCGACCTCAACGAGGACGGGACGTTCTCCCTTGACGTTCTCGGCTCTCCCATGACCGGAACGTGGGAGGCAACCGACGAGAGCACCGGCACCATCACCTTGTCAGGCTCATCGGCGCCGCTCACCCTCAAGGACGGCCAACTCACCCTTGAGCAGGACGCTTCGTCCATGACCTTCAAGAAGATCGATCCGTCAGAGAAGGTCTCTGCTCCCACGCAGACGACCACCACAGAAGATGATGGCAACGAGTCGCTGATGACGCCCCAGTACTTTGGCGGCGACAGCATCCAGGACCTCGATGACCCCACCATGCTCGATGTTGCCGTGGTGGATGACAGCTTCTGCACCATCAAGATCACCGCAAAGGGAATGTACGAGGGCGACCCCGGCATCTTCTTCGAGATCACAAATAAGACCGACCAGGACATCCTCCTCGTGGGCGGAGATGACTGGACCATCGGCGGCACTTCCCACGAGGCGATCCTGTACGAGATGGTGAAGGCAGGAGAGAGCCTTGGCTCGATTGCCTGGTTCGACGCCGAAGAGGTCGGGACCGACATGGATGCCATAGCCGATGTCGCCGGCACCATCATCATCGCCGACAGCACGGGGACCGAGATGCTGGAGACCGTCAACTTCCAGCTCTAACGCCTCAGGAAAATAGGCTGCCTGAACGCAAGAAGGGGAGGCTCGTCATAAGACGGGCCTCCCCTTTCATCCTCAGTGATGCGAGGTGGAGCCTACTCCCACTCCTCATCCTTCTCGGGCGTCCAGTCGACGAGGCAGCCGTCGAGGCCGGCCTCGATGGCCTCGCGATTCATGTGACGGCCGATGAAGACAATCTTGGTCATACGGTCACCATACACGTCGTCCCAGTCGTCCATGATCTCGGGATTGTCCGCCACGATGCGCTTGAACTCCTCCTCAGGAGCCGACGCCACAAACAGGCCGTTCTCTTGCAGATGCACCTGATGGCCTGCCTGCTCAAAGAGATAGGCCATGTTGGGGTCGTCGCTAAACCACGCAAGGCCCTTTGCACGGATGATCGTCTCGGGCCAGGTGCGCACATATCCCTCCAGCTTGTCCAGGCTAAACGGCTTGCGGCGCAGGTACACAAAGGTGGTGATGTCGTACTCCAGGACCTCGGGGTCCTCATGCTCCTCGGGATGCTCCATGGCCTCAATCCAGGCGGCGGAGCCGTAGGCCTCGTCAAAGCTGAAGCGGCCGGTGTTGAGAAGCTCGGAGAGGTCGACGTTGCCCTGGGTGGCCTCGACGATCTTTGCGTCCTTCTGCAGGCCACGGACGAGCGCGCGCAGCTCGGCCACCTGCTCAGGCGTGACGGTATCGACCTTGTTGAGGACGAGCGTGGTGCAGAACTCGAGCTGCTGGATCAGCAGGGCCTCGATATCCTCTTCGTCAATGTCGTCCTTGAGCAGGTCCTCGCCACCGTTGAACTCGTCAAACATGCGTGCGCAGTCAACCACCGCGATGATGTTGTCAAGCGTGACGTCGATGCCTTCGGCCTTCATCTGCTTGCAGAAGTTGTCGATGGTAAACGCGATGGGCACGGGTTCGCAGATGCCGCTTGCCTCGATGATGATGTGGTCGAACTTGCCCGATTCGGACAGCTCGCGCAGCTGGCGCGCCAGGTCATCGGCGAGGGTGCAGCAAATGCAGCCGTTGGTGAGGGGCACGAGCGTGTCGTCGACCTGCGTCACGACACCCGTCTTCTCGATGAGGCGCGCGTCCACATTGACCTCGCCAATGTCGTTGACGATGACGGCGGCACGGATGCCCTCCTCATTGGACAGAATGTGGTTGAGCAACGTCGTCTTGCCTGCTCCAAGGTAGCCCGTGATGAGGGCGATCTTTACTGCGTTAGACATGGTTCTCCTTTGAATTGATGGGTGCTGTAGGCAGTTTAGCAACTTTCTTGTGGGAGTATGAGGTCCACACCTCATATTCCATGACCTTGCTCGTATCCGAGGAGCCAGCCATGACCGACATCAAAATGGTGGCCGTTGATGTTGACGGCACCTTTATCAGGAGCGACTACTCCTTTGACGTGACGCGCTTCAGGCGCATCCTTGACCATATGCATCGCTGCGGGGCCCAGTTTGTCATTGCCAGCGGCAACCAGTACTGGCAGCTTCGCGACTACTTTCCCGGCTACGACGAGGAGCTCTCCTTTGTCGCGGAGAACGGTGCCTACGTAAAGGACCACGACGAGGTCGTCTATGCGGGGGCGATGGAACACGACGTCGTGCTGCGGACGCTCGACTGGATTGAGGACCACCCCGACGTGCAGAACGTCATGAGCTGCCTGAACTGCGCCTACGTTGAGCGGGGTCGCATGAGCGAGGACTTCTTTGAGTTCATGCGCACCTATTACCACCGCATGGAGTGGGTCGACTCGCTGCGCGCGGTATCGGACCCCGTGCTCAAGTTTGCCCTGTCCGTGCCGCTTGACCGCACCATGGCCTACTACGACGAGATTCGCGCGACCCTCACGGCCGGGCTCGTGCCCACCACAAGCGGCCACGGCGCCATAGACCTCATCATTCCTGGCGCCCACAAGGCAAGTGGCCTCGAGCGCCTTGCCAGACGCTGGAATGTTGACCCGAGCGCATGCGCTGCCTTTGGAGATGGCGGAAACGACATCGAGATGCTGCGCTGGGCAGGGCACTCGTACGCCATGGCCAACGCCGCAGACGAGGTCAAGGAAGTTGCGAATGCCATCTGTCCCAGCAACGAAGAGCAGGGCGTGCTGACCACGCTCGAAGAGCTCTTTGGCCTGTAGAAAGCAGACCATGGAATTCACGATCATCGTTTCTCCCGCCAAGAAGATGAACGTGGTAGAAGGCCCTCCCTTCCCCACGACCAAACCCCAGCTCATCGAGCGCACGCGAAGGCTCATGCGGGCGGTGCAGGACCTTTCGTACGAAGAGGCAAAGGCGCTCTGGAAGTGCAGCGACAAGCTCGCGACGCTCAATTACGAGCGCTTCCGCACCATGGACCTTGCGCATGACCTCACGGCCGCCTCCCTTGCCTACGAGGGCATCCAGTATCAGCACATGGCTCCACACGTCATGGACGAGCACGCGCTTGCCTACCTCGATGCGCGTCTGCGCATCCTCTCGGGGTTTTACGGAGTGCTTCGTCCCAGCGACGGCGTGGTTCCCTATCGGCTGGAGATGCAGGCGCGCCTTGCTGTTGATGGCTCGCGGGACCTGTACGGGTACTGGGGTACGACGCTTGCCGAGACGCTCCGCTCCGAGGCAGACACCGTCGTCAACGTCGCGTCCGTCGAATATGCCAAGGCGGTGGCACCTCACGCGCCGGGGCTTGACATGAAGGTCGTGACCTGCCTCTTCTGCCAGAGGGACAAGGGACGCCTTGTCCAGCGGTCCACCGAGGCAAAGGCCGCGCGTGGCACCTTTGTCCGTTGGTGTGCCGAAGAGGGCATAGCCGACGTGAAGGACCTCCCCTGCTTCGCGGAACGCGGCTATGTCTTTGATGCCGGACAGTCCCACGAAGACCAGCTCGTCTTTGTCAAGTGACTCTGATACGTAGGGGTCCCACCCTTTCGTATCACGATACGAAAGGGTGGGACCCCTACGTATCAGTTGCTCGTAGTAGGTTCCTGTTTTTATGGTGCAAGCAGGCCAGCTTATCCCACATGCACAGTATCCTGTGGTTTCTGTCATCCACGATCACCGTGCGAGAGGAGGCCCGTGTGAGGCGCTATCTCCCCATCGTCATAGCGCTGTTCGTCGCGAGCCTCGCGTGGCTCGGCTTTGCGTCCTACGCACGCTACGTCGAGAACTCTTGGGATGGCACCATGCCCGACGGCATGGACTTCATCGGCACGTGGCAGATCGAGTCGCGCACGACCGACGGCCAGGAGCTGAGCGGCGACAACCTCAAGAAGGTCAGGGACTTTGGCTTTGACTCCTTCGTGACGCTCAACCTGGATGCAACGGCGGAGCTCAACCTGTACGGAAACGTGTTCACAGGCGGATGGCTCGCCGAGGACGAAACCCATGCAACCATCCATACCGACGAGGTCGAAAAGCTCATGAGGCTCGAGGCGGGAAAGCTCGTCCTTGGCGACGAGGACGACTTCTTTGTCTTTGTCCCCTCCACGCCCGAGGCCTACCAGGAATACCTGCGTCGCGCGGAGGAAATGAAGCACGCGCAGGAGATTGGCACGGACCTCGCGGAGCTGCTTGACATCGGCGATTACCAGGGGGCGAATCCTGAGGAGGAGTCCGATGTCCCCGCAGAGCCAGAAGAGGAGCCGACAGAGGCACCAAAGGAAGAGCCCAACGAGCAGGGCATCTACCCGATGGACCTCACCGTTGCCGATGACGCGCTGGTCCTCATCAAGATAACGGGCCGCGGAGAGGACAACTTGGGTTGCTCGGGCTACTACCTGACCATCCGCAACAAGTCTGACAAGCCCTTTACCGTGACGCGCGCAATCGACACCTTCACGGTTGACGGCAAAAGCACCACACCCGTGCTCAGCGAAAACCTCGAGCCCGGACAGTCGGTCGACGTGTTCATGTGGTGGGACATCACCGAGGTAAGAGACATCGAGCAGCTCGTCAAAGTCGAAGGTGTCATAGAGGTTGACGAGATCAACGGCTTCGAGGCATATGGCACCTACGACTTCGTCGTCTCGTAGACAGACCACGCAAAGGGAACACGCCCTCCCGAGCCAATACCGACTCGGGAGGGCGTGTCCCCTTTGCATGAGTAATTTAGAGTGAGAGTCCCTCGCCAAGCGCCAGCGCATGCACGCGATCGGGGTTCTTCACTTCCGCCTCGAGGCGCTCGGGGTCCCCGTTGAAGGGGGTGAACTCCGGAGCGTCCACGCAGCCCCAGTGGATGAGCAGCAGCTGGGAATCGGGGTACTGGTTGGCCAGCTCCACGGCACCCTTGAAGCCGATGTGCCAGAAGTTGTCGGCAAAGTCAAAGAGCATCATGTCGGGAGCGGTCGGCCACTCGAGGAACTCGGGCAGCGGACGCGAGTCGCTCGGCAGCCAGATGGTTCCGTCGGGCGTGTCGATCCAGTAGCCGCAGTACTCTTTGCGCTCCCAAGTGCGCTCGGCGGCATGCTTGCCGTACTGCTGCCAGTTGTGCCACGTGGGCGTGAGGGTAAAGGTTATGCAGCCCACCTTGAACGACTCGCCGATGTCATGACCGATGGCGTTCTCAACGCCCTCCTCCTCACGGGCGACCTGCGCCACGTACTGCGTCGCGTGCAGCTCGCCGTACTTTCCCCGCAGCTCACCAAGGCAGATGCGCGCAAAGTGGTCGTTGTCGATGTGGGTGTAGAGCACCGCGTCAAAGGCGGGCACATCCGCCGGCAGGATGGGGGGCTCGACCAGCGTGGGCATGTCAAAGCCCACCAGCAGCGGATCGCACATGACCACGGTGCCACGGCTGTTCAGCAGAAAGCCCGCATTTCCGAGCCAGTAGACGGTTGTCTTGTCAGAGGGGCCAAACGCCTCGGCAGGAAGCGCCACCGTCTCTCTCGGCATGGCCTGACCTGCCGCGCTCCTACGAATCTCTACGCTCATGATGTGTTCCTCTCGTCGCGTTCTCTTTCCCGCCAACCAAAGTATGCGCTGAAGGGCGGGGCTTCACAATCGGTAGACGCGTGCCGGCGTCCACAAATGGACAAAAACCAAGGCAGCTCACTTCGGGCCGCCATTGCGTCGAATGGCCTACAGTGACCGTCCAAGCTGGTAGGCCTCTTGCAGATGGCTCGAACGCTTGGTCATGCCCGTGGTGCCACACCCATAGCCCAGCACGCGACCACAGTCCTGCCAGCAAAGGTAACGCACCAGCGTGTTGTAGTGCGCCTCAAGCGCCTCGAAGGTCCAGCTGTCAGCATTCCAGGCAACGGTGAGCAGGGCGCTCTTCATCCGCTTGCGCGTGATGGAGGCGTTGACAGAGCAGAAGCGGTCAATCACGCACTTGAGCTGTGCGGCCATGCCGTAGTAATACAGCGGTGTGGCCAGCACCAGCATGTCGGCCGCCAGGATCTGCTCGCGCAGGCCGTCCATGTCGTCGTGCTGCACGCACGGGCCCTCATAGCCGCAGGCAACGCACCCCGTGCACGGCGCAATGTCAAGCCGGTCCACATCTACGCGCGTGACCTCATGGCCCTTCTCGCGTGCGCCACGAGCAAACTCGTCAGCGAGCAGAGCCGTCGATCCGTTCAGGTTGGGACTTGCCTGCAGAACAAGAATCTTCATGAGTTGAACTCCTTCAAAGCCTAGCACCTTACCATGCGTGGCAGCTACACCACGCGCTTTGACTTCCAGGCGCCGCTACGCCAGCGCCAAAAGAGCGCCACGGCACGGGCAAGCCAGTCGGCGCACATCGCCCACGCGATGCCCATGACCCCCATGCCAAACATCACACCGAGCACGTAGGACAGCACCAATCGCACGGCAAGCGTCGCCGCAATGGACACCCACATGGTAAAGGCCACATCGCCCGTGGCGCGCAGACCGTTGCCCAAGCACCCAGAAAACGGGAAGACCAGCGCGTTGAACGCGTTGTGCAGCGCGACCAACTGAATGACCAACGAAATCGTCTCTGGCTCGAGTGCGTAGAAACGCAGGATGAAGGGGGTTGCCACAAATACCAGCACGTTCCACGCCACCGAAAAGAGCAGGGTGACGCGCATGAGGCGCACAAAGTAGCGGTCAGCCGCCTCGACGTCTCCCGCGCCCATGCACTGGCCGATGACCGTGATGAACACCGGACCAAAGGCAGACCCCGCCAAGGCAGCCAAGCTCCAGATGCTCTGCGCCACGCCGTTGGCGGCTATCTGGTAGGTGCCAAAGAGTGCAACGATGGACGAGAGTGCCACCTTGGTGAGCTGGAAGACGGCGTTCTCCGCCCCGTTGGGCACCGCAATGCCACCAATCTTGACGAGCAGCGGGGCATTCCACGCGCAGATCCAGCGCATGCGGTAGCGAACGTCAGCCTCGCGAAAGGCCAGCCAGCAGATGGCAACCGCCGACACGACACGCGCGACAAACGACGGCCACGCCACGCCCGCAACCCCCGCATGCAGCACAAAGATGCCCACGTAGTTGCCCACGACATTGACCACGTTGGAGATGATGGACACCACCATGGTGACGCTTGTCTTGCCAATGCTCCTAAAGAGCGCAGCCCCCGCGTTGTAGATGGCAAGCGCGGGGTATGAGAGGGCGGAAATGCGCAGGTATGTCATGCAGGCATCCATGACGTCCGCCTCCACGCGCCCAAACATGAGCGAAAGAAGAGGACGCGCAAAGAGGAGCACCAACACGGTCATGACCAGCGAGAAGACCGTAGAAAACATGAGCAGCTGGCTCGCCGCCTCGCTGGCGCGGTCGCGATCACCTGAGCCCACGTACTGCGACACCACGACGGCCCCGCCCGCCGCAAGTGCCGTAAACAGAAAGATGAACACGGTATTGAACTGGTTGACCAGCGACACCCCCGCAACGGCGGCCTCGCCGGCCTGGCTGATGAAGAAGGTATCGGCCAGACCGACGAGCATGACCAGCAGCTGCTCAAAGAAGAGCGGCACGATCATGCGCGCCAGGTCACGGCCAGAAAAGAGTTCGTTTTCCATAGAACGCTACCCCCAAAAGATGTTTTCACCTTTGAGTATGGGGGCGTGCAAGGCATATCTCAAATGCAATGTTTTGTTACCTTCCATGCATGCTGTGCATGGTTTGCCTACCTGGAACGCGATTCTAGCGCCTGTTCTGCGCCATCACGCCCACGAGCGCATGCGGCACGTAGGGCTCCTCAAGATAGGCGATGTCCTCGGGCGTGAGCACCAGGTCGGCCGCAGCTGCGGGGCCAGCGATGTGGCTCTTCTTGGTGGCGCCGACGATGGGGCTCGTCACCTTGGTCAGGAGCCACGCGAGGCTCACGGCCGTCATCGACGTCTCGTACCGCTCTGCCAGCTCGGCCACGCGCTCGATGATGACGCTGTCCTGCTCCGCCGTGGCGTCGTACTTGCCCTTGGCAAAGGTGTCCTGCTCGAGGCGCTTGCTCGTCTCGCCCGGCCTGCGCGACAGGCGTCCCGCCGCAAGAGAGCTGTACGGAACAGTGGAGATCTGGTCCTCCTCGCACAGCTGCAGAAGTTCGCGCTCGTCTTCGCGCGCAATGAGGTTCATGTGGCTCTGGATGACCTCGAAGCGTGCCCAGCCGCGCGCCTCGGCCAGCGCGTTGGCCTTTGCCAGCTGGTACGGATGGCAGTTCGAAACGCCAATCGCGCGCACCTTGCCCGCCACGACCGCGTCGTTCAAGGCCTCCATGCTCTCCTCGATGGGCGTGTGGTAGTCCCAGCTGTGCATGTAGTAGAGGTCAATGACATCCACTCCCAAGCGCCTCAGGCTGTTGTCAAGACAGGTCTTGATGTAGTCGGCACCGCTCATGTCACGCGGCGCGTCCTTGGGCCTTGGGCTGTACTTGGTCGCGATCACCCACTGGTCACGTGGCGCAAGGGAGCGCAAAGCTGAACCCACGTATTCCTCCGACGTGCCAAAGGAGTAGGCCATGGCGGTGTCAAAGAAGGTGATGCCCGCATCCAGCGCCGCAGATATGATGTCGCGCGTGTCGTCAGGCCCCAGGGTCCAGGTGTGGAGCGCCCCCTCGCGCACCTCGCCAAAGCCCATGCAGCCCAGGCAGAACCTGCTGACCTCGATGTCCGTACGGCCCAGCTTTGCATATCGCATGATGCGCTACCTCCTTGTGAAGGGAGCCCCCAAAGGAGGCTCCCCCGTTTCCTTGTGCCCCTTTGTCTAGTGCTCGAAGTGCGCAGCCACCTTCTCCAGCGTCTCGATGATGGGAAGGTGCTGCGGGCACATGCTCTCGCACTGGCCACAGCCGATGCACTCGCTCGCGCGGCCGAACTCCTTGGTCAGGTTATCGTAGTTGGTGAAGTTGATGGTCCACCCCTTGTGCTCCAGGTCGTCACGCATGTCCTCGTTGTAAAGCGAGAAGTACTCGGGGATGCAGATGTGCATGGGGCAGCCATCCGTGCAGTAGTGGCAAGCAGTGCAGGCGATGGCCGTCTGCCCGTTGATGATGTCCGCCACCTTGAAGCACGCGGAGCGCTCCTCGTCATTCAGCGGTTTGAAGTCGTCCATATAAGAGAGGTTGTCCTCCATCTGGGCAAGATTGCTCATGCCTGAGAGCACGCACATCACGTTGGGCAGGCTCGCCACAAAGCGAATGGCCCAGCTGGCAACGGAAAGGTCGGGCTCCATGCCCTTGAGGAGCTTCTCGGCCTCCTCGGGCACATTGGCCAGCGTGCCGCCCTTGATGGGCTCCATGACCACGACGGGCTTGCCATGCTTGGTCGCCACCTCGTAGCAGGCGCGCGACTGGATCCACTCGCTCTCCCAGTCAAGGTAGTTGATCTGCAGCTGCACGAACTCCATCTCGGGATGCTTGGTCAGGATCTCGCCAAGGAGCTCGGGTGCGTCATGGTACGAGAAGCCCACGTGCCGCACGAGACCTGCCGCCTTCTTGTCGAGCAGCCATTGGAAGCAGTCGTACTTCTCGTAATGCGGATAGCTGCCCGCCTCTATGCCGTGCAGCAGGTAGTAGTCAAAGTAGCCGGCACCCGTCTTCTCAAGCTGCTGGTTGAAGACTTCGTCGCGACCCTCGAGCGAGTTGAAGAAGCCGTTGTGCAGCTTGGTGGCAAGCGTGAAGCTCTCACGAGGATAGCGGTCGACCAGCGCTTCCTTGGCAACGTTTTCGCTCGCAAAGCCGTTGTACATCCACGCAGTGTCAAAGTAGGTGAAGCCTTTGGCCATGAACAGGTCAACCATCTGCTTGACCTGCTCGACGTCGACGCTTGCACCGTCATTCGGGTCAAGCTGCGGCAGGCGCATAAGACCAAAGCCGAGCTTCTTTGCTGGTTTGAGTTCCATAGCTATTCCTCTCCTCGAATACACAGAAAACCCCTGCTTATAAGTGTAACGTGCCATCATCCCATGCGACAAATGCCGTCTTTGGATGAAAAGCCATGCATGGTACGCATAGATGGCACCTTACCTTGCGTCTTCGCACTCCTTGCGCATCGAGCGGAGAAAGGCCTCGCAGGCACGGGACAGGGGCTGGTAGCGCTTCCACACGAGATACGAGGACACCGGCTCCATGTCGGCAAACGGCACGAAGGCAAAGGGCGTGCCATCACCCGTCGCCACGATGCCGTCAAAGCTGACGGCGATTCCCAGGCCCTGCTCAACGAGCAGCGACGCGTTATAGAGCAGCGTGTAGGTCGCCACCACGTTGAAGCTCTCCTGCCCAAAGAACGTGATGGTCGGGTCGTCTTGGGACGCGGCGCTCGAGCTCTGGGCACTTGCGATGACACGCCTAGGCCGCAGCTCTTCGAGCGTTACGCTCTTCCGCCCCGCCAAGGGGTCGTCAGAGCGGACAAGCATGCCCCAGGTGTCCTTCCATGGCAGCATCAAGGAGTCATAGCGGGTAGGAGGCTCCTCTCCAAAGACGACGCCAAAGTCGAGCAGGCCCTTGTCGACACGCTCGACCACGTCGTCCCTGTTACCCGAATGAAGGCGCAGGCGTATGCCCGGATGCTTCTCCGACAGCCGCGTGACGACCTTTGCGACAGACTCGATGGCTCGAGACTCTCCGCCGCCGACCCATACGTCGCCCTCGATGTCCGCCTCGGGAGAGCGAATCTCGAGCTCTGCCCTATCGGCAAGCAGGACGATTTCTTCCGCTCGCTTGCGGAGGAGCATGCCGGCGTCGGTCAGCGTCACGCCGCGGCTCTCCCGGACGAGCAGCTCGCAACCAAGCTCGCGCTCAAGTTCCAGCAACTGCCGAGAAAGGGCGGGCTGCGTGATGTGCAGGGACCTCGCGGCACGTGTCACATTGCCTTCACGAGCAACGGCCAAAAACGAACGCAGCGTCCTGAGTTCCATGCGATACTCCCCGTCCCAGACATGTCATGCACCATCGTTATCTTAACTCATATTCAATAGGCATTTGTTATGAGTTGCCACACGGCATATCGTAGAGATAACAGAAATCGAGGAGGAGTGATGACCACCACCAGCAGAGAGTGCCTACGTGATGCCGGATGCTCGGACGTTTTCATAGAGAGCTATCTGGCGCGCGCCGCAACGGGAGATGACGAGACCTGCCTGCAGCTCCTCCGGCTTCATCGCTGCGAGCTCGTCTGCGCCCTGCATGAGGCGCAGAGGCCCATCGACGTGGTGGACTGGATCATTCGTGACTTGGAGGCATCCCATGAGTAACTGTGATTGCTGCATGATCGAGGAGCGCACGACCATTTCCGACCAGACGCTCGACGAGGAGCGCGCCCTCTACGGCCTCGCGCATGCAAATCTTGACCACGTGACCTTTGCCGGGCAAGCGGACGGGGAATCGGCTCTCAAGCAGTGCACCGACCTGGACATGCAAGACGTTCGCTTTGAGCTCCGCTATCCGCTCTGGCATGTAGACGGCCTCACGATGCGCGCGTCGACGATGACAGACACCTGCCGCGCCGCGCTTTGGTATACGAACAACGCCTACATCGATGGCAGCGAGCTCCTGGGCATCAAGGCGCTGCGCGAGTGCTCAAACGTCACGATCGAGAACTCCCAAGTTTCGTCCTCGGAGTTTGGCTGGAGATGCCACAACGTTACGCTGGCAAACACCACCATCGACTCCGAGTATGCCTTCATGAACAGCAGGCACGTACGCCTCACCAACTGCACCTTTGCAGGCAAGTACTCCTTCCAGTACGTTGAGGACCTCGTCATCGAAGGCGGCGTCTTTGACACCAAGGATGCCTTCTGGCACGCGCGCAACGTCACCGTGCGCAACGCCGTGCTCAAGGGCGAGTACCTGGGCTGGTACTCGGACGGCCTCACGCTGGACCACTGCGTCACAGAAGGGACGCAGCCGCTGGTCAACTGCCACAACCTTCGCGTCATTGACTGCGAGATGCATGGATGCGACCTCGCCTTCGAGGGCTCTGACGTTGAGGCGACCGTCCTTGGCCACGTGGATTCCATTCGCGACCCCAAGAGCGGGCACATCACGGTCGGGTCGGTCGACGAGATCGTCCACGACACCATCTTTGGTTGCGGAGCAGAGATCACCGTCGTCGGGTAGGCGGGGACACGCAAGACGTCGTCTTAGCTGCGCCTGTGCACAATTACGTCATAATAGCCCCCACTCTAACGTGCGGTTTTCCTGGACAGTGCTAGACTTTCTTGGCTTGCCACCGTGGCCTAGAGACAACAGAGCTCCCGGCCTTGCGTCGAAAGGGGCGTTATGGGCAACAGCACTGAACTCGAACCCAAAAAGGATTCATCCCAACATTCTCACGAGGCCATTCCCTTCAGCCTCGGCATGGTCCTCGTCACCATGGGCGTCGTATACGGAGACATCGGCACGAGCCCGATGTACACCCTGCGCGCCATCATGCACGGCAACGGCGGGCTCGAGACATGCTCTCCCGATGTCATCATCGGAGCGCTGTCGCTCATCATCTGGACGATGACCCTCATCACCACCGTCAAGTACGTGCTCGTGGCCATGAAGGCCGACAACCACAACGAAGGCGGCATCTTTGCCCTCTACAGCCTCGTGCGCCGCTGTGGCGCCTGGCTCATCGCACCTGCCATGGTGGGTGGCGCGGCGCTTCTTGCCGACGGCATACTGACCCCCGCCGTCACGGTGACCACCGCCATCGAGGGTCTGCGCACCATCGACCTCGTGCACCACATCATCGGTGACTCGCAGGGCATCGTGGTGACCATCACCCTCGCCATCATCTCGGCGCTCTTCATCGTGCAGCGCGCGGGCACCAGCTCGATTGGCAAGGCGTTCGGCCCCATCATGTGCCTGTGGTTTGCGTTTTTGGGCGGCGTGGGCATCCTCCACGTGTTTGCCGACCTCAACGTGCTGCGCGCCTTCAACCCGATCCGCGGCATCACGTTCCTCTTCAATGGCAACCTCAATCGAGCCGGCCTCATGGTGCTGGGCAACGTCTTCCTCTGCACCACCGGCGCCGAGGCGCTCTATTCCGACATGGGCCACGTGGGCAAGGCCAACATCTATGCGAGCTGGCCCGTGGTCAAGGCATGCCTCATCCTCAACTACCTTGGCCAGGGTGCCTGGATCATCGCAAACAACACCAACCCCGAGCTCATCGCCATGGGCGACACCATGAACCCGTTCTTCGAGATGCTGCCCGGCACCATGCGCATCTTCGCGGTGCTGCTGTCCACCCTGGCCGCCATCATCGCGAGCCAGGCGCTCATCACGGGCAGCTATTCCATCGTGAGCGAGGCCATCCGCCTCGACCTCATGCCCCACATGAAGATCAACTACCCC
>CADBRX010000066.1 GCA_902797175.1 uncultured Coriobacteriaceae bacterium
CTGGCTCCTGCGCAACTCCTACTACCTGATCATGGCGCTCTTCCTCATCGATGGACGCGATAGCGACGGAGAGGTGGTCCACGTGATTGGCGCCGAGCCTGTGATGCTGCGCGCCATGCACCGTGATGGCACCCAGTCGACCTACGAGGGCGTGGCCACCTACCTGACCGAGCACAGCGCTCGCGTCTACCTCGACTTTGCCGATGACCTCGAGCTGGGCGAAAGCGTGCGCTTCATCATCGACACGGGCGAGTACCGCGCCCAGCTGGACGGCATCGTCGTGGGAAAGACAAAGCTCCGCTCAGGCAATGCCACGGTGCACACCATCGAGATCGTTGACTACGGGACCTCGGAGCTCGAGTACCTGCAGATCCTCTATGACCGCGTGCCGTCGCTTCCCCAGCGGCTGACGAACGACTACAGCACGATCGAGCACCTCTGGCGCAACATCGCCTTCCGCATCGCCCGGACCGTCCGCTGACTCACAAGGGTCCCACCCCTTTGAGTCATTTTGACTCAAAGGGGTGGGACCCTTGTGAGTCAGGTAACTACTTGGCCGCGGCAAGCCTTCTCAGGCAGAGCGCGAGCTCGCCCATGAGCACGCAGCCATCATAGTCGGCCACGTCAAACAGCTCGGGAACGGCGCTCGCCGGAAGCGTCTTCTTCAGCTCCTCGCGCAGGTCAGCCATGTCAGGAATCAGGTCGCACCACACATAGACCGCCTCGGGCGCCACGGTGCAGGCAAGGCTCGCCAGATAACGTCCCACGAGCTCGCGCATGCCACCGACGCGCCACGCCGCATCCACCACGTCCATCTCAAGCGCAAAGCCCTCGGCCAGCGGCCCCAGATGGCCGGAGCGGCCGTTGTGGCCATAGAGCGGCATGCCGTTCACCACATAGCCCTCCTCGCCATCGGGCACACCGACGGCCTGCGCATGGAAGGCAATGTTTTCGTACTTGTCCTGCGACACATAGCAGCCGACAGCCGCCGCCAGCGCGTTGTAGTCCACAAAGACCTTGGTTCCCCACAGCTCCTCGAGCTTTGAGGCGAGGTCATACTGGATCTGCTCTCCCCCGCGCTGCTCGACCAGGACGCCCTCGTGCACGACACCAGGAACCGCCAGGCCGATGGCGTCGAAGTCGCTCGTCTTCCAACCTTCGACGCGCAAGGTCGCGGCAAGGTCGTTCAGGGTGCGGATGTCCATGGAGCGACGCAGGAGCATGCCCGAAAGGACGACCTCGCCCTTGTCGAGCACGCGATAGCTGAGCGTGGGGTCGTCCTCGCGGTGGATGTAGCTGAGCGCAAGCACCGTCTTGGTCTTGTCGTAGTCGCGCTTGATGTGCATCTCGCTCTCTTCGCTCGACGAGCGGGCACCCGATAGGGCATCCACCACCAGCGTCAGGGCGCCAGGGGCGTTGTAGGCCCCAAAGATGGCGCCCGGCAGCTCGATGACGAGCGTGTCGGGAAGCGCCTCGGCGACCTCCTTGCGCATGTGGCCCACCTGCGGGGCAAGGAGCACCGCGGCGTAGTTCTTGCCCTCCTTCTTGGCCTCAGCGATGGGCACGGCCGAGAAGTCGTAGTCAAGCCCCATGGTCTGGGCAAGCTCGTTGAGCTTCATCGAGAAGAACGTCGTGGTCATGCCCACGGTGCAGCACAGCAGCACGTGGCGCACCTCGCGGTGGGTCATCTCGTAGATGGCCTCCGCCATCTCGTTGAAGAGCTCTTTGGCGCGGTCCAGCTCCTCGAACTCAAAGTGGAGGAAGAAGGCGGGCTCGCCGTCGAGCACGCGCTCGACCCTCATCTCGACGATGTCCATGCCGTCGATCTCGTAGAAGTTGACCCAGCCCTTGACCAGCTCGTGCTCGATCACGACGCCGTCGCCCTCGCCTTCGCTCAGCGTACAGCCATCGATAGCCTGGGTGAGGATCCAGTCATGGTATTCGCGCACGGTGTCCTTCATCTGCCACTCCTTTGGAATTGAGTGATGACGTTCCCATTTTCTATCAGACGCCAAGCGTCGCCGCACAGTATTGGGACGGATGGGGCAACACATCTCCCCAGCGGTCCTGACTCGCAAGGACCCACCCCTGTGAGTCAGTCACGCATCAGGGGGCCACCCCCTTCGCGCACCTAGATGCGGTGGTTCCTGAGGTAGGCAGACGACACGGGGAACGAGAAGTACGTGTCGGGATAGGGCTCGTTCTCCAACGTAAAGTGCCACCACTCGCACTCGTAGGGCACAAACCCGTTGCGCACCATGACCTTCTGCAGCAGCATGCGGTTGTTGTACTGCTCTTTGGTGATGTCCGTGTAGTCAGGATGCGAGCGCTCGCCAAAGTAGTCAAAGGGAGAGCCCATGTCGACCTCTTTGCCCGTTGCCATCTCAAGAAGCGTCAGATCGACGGTCGACCCCCTGCTGTGGCTGGACTTGGTAGCGATGTAGCCCAGCTGGATGGTGTCTTCCTTGTCGATCTCGGGATAGAAGAACGGCTTCATGCGCACGTCGTTGTCCTCAAGCGCCCAGAACACGAACTGCTTGACGGCCGAGGTCGGCCGGTAGGCATCAAAGATCTTGAGCCGGTATCCCAGCACGTTGAGCTCGTTGCTCACCGACTTGAGCGCGCGGGCCGCCTCCGCCGTGATGAGCGCGCACGGCTCCTCGTAGCCGTCGATGCGCTCCCCTATGAAGTTATACGTTGAGTAGTAGCGAATCTCGAGGATGGCATGGGGAACAAAGTCGGTCAGCAGCACAAAACCCGACGGGTCCTTGGTATAGTCATAGGCAGCCACGTTGGTGATCCTTCTCTCGGCACAATTTGTCATCCAGTGTATCTCACCTGCAGGGTCCACATAAGGAGAAGCCATGTCACGCAAGCTCGCAAGCGGAAGCGATACGATCGAGGCCCTGGCACGCCGCTTTCCCCAGCTCTACGTCGCGCCCTCGGAAGACGCGCTGGATGCCTACCGCGCCGCAAGCGGCCGGGGGGTCGTGCCGGAGGGCGCCAACCTCGACCACTTCCTGACAAGCCCAGAAGACGAGCTGCGCGAGGTAGACACGCCGGCGGGCCCGGTCGACGTCGCGTTCTTCAGGCAGCGGGCGGACTTTGAGACCTTCCTGCAGATCATTGGGCACAAGGCACAGCCCACACCCATCGCGCGCACCGTCGGCGCCATCACCTACCGAGGCATTGCCGACTGGGGTGCCGTGAGAGACGCCCATGAGCGCTACGTTGCGGGAGGCGGGGATGACTGGCCGTCGGAGTTCTCGCGCCTCGCCCAGCAGCCTGGCGCCTTCCGCGCGGAGCTCGTCGTGATTTCGGAGGGGCCGTACAGCAACATTGCCGCAAAGGACACGCCCTACGATGCCGAGGAGTGGGTTGCCATCTCGCGCGAGATCCGCCTGCACCACGAATGCGCACATGTCGTGTGCCGCCGCACGATGCCCGACAACATCGCGGAGGTATGGGACGAGGTCACAGCCGACGTGGTGGGTCTTCTGTGCGCCACGGGCCGCTACGACGCGCAGCTTGCCGCACGCTTCCTGGGCGTGACGGCAGATGGCTTTGGCGGCGGCAGGCTCACCGAGTACCTGAGCGACGAGCAGAAGGAGCGCCTGGACGAGGTGTCTCGGGAGGTCTTTGGGGCACTCGTCAGAATCGAGCAGACCTACACCGAGCAGGACGCGGCACACCCCTTTGACTACCTGCTGCGTCTCAAGGCTGAGCCGCTCCTCTCCTGGTGACTCAAAGGGGAGTACCCCTTCCGAGTCACACCACTTGGGGATGGTGGCTACCAGCGCTTGACGATGGTCAAGATGTTGGAATCGCCCACGCGGTGGTAGCTCATCTCGTCGACGCTGCGCTTTGCCATGAGGATCCCCAGGCCGCCAATGGGCACGTCCGCAATGTCCTTGGGCATCACCGCGTCGGGCTTTGCCAGCGGGTCGAAGGGGATGCCCCTGTCCACGATGTCGATGGTGATGGACGGCGGCTCGATGGTGCACGTGCAGTGGATGAGCACCTCCCCCGGGTTTTCGGGTGTGGCGTCGGGATAGGCGTAGCTCGCGACGTTCACAAACAGCTCCTCGACGGCAATGTCAAGCTGCTCGCGGGCACGGTCGGGACACCCAAGCCGATCAAGCTCGGCATGGACCAGCTCATGCACGCGCGAAAGCTCGTCAATGCTGGCCTTTACGACGGTCTGCGCCGCCACGTCAGAAGGAGAGCCGATCTCGAGCAGCATGATCGTGATGTCGTCAGCCTGCTCGGCGCCATCGGCAAAGCGGTCGACGTCCTCGCGGACGGCTTCGACGATGCCCTTGGGCGGAAGCGCCGCAATCCTGTTGGCCACCATTTCCAACCTCTCCTCACCATAGAGCTCGTTGGCTTTGTTCATGGCTTCTGACACGCCGTCGGTATACATCAGGAGCTTGTCTCCCGTGTGGCAGTCGACGGAGTGCGCACGGTACGGCATGCCGCTGTACAGGCCAAGGGGAAGGCCCGACTTCTGCTTGAGCCACGTCCAGGTGCCGTCACCGTCCGCATCAAGGAGAAGCGGCGGATTGTGGCCGGCGTTCACGTAGTCAATGTGCCCTGTCGCGTAGTCGAGCACACCCACCCACGCGGTCACGAACATGCCCGCATCGTTGCCGTCACACAGCTGGTCGTTGGCGTGGGCGACCGCCTCCCCAAGCTCCATGCCTCCCACGAGGTAGTCACGGAGCTGCGTCTTTGCCTTCATCATGAAGAGCGACGCCGGGATGCCCTTGCCCGAGACGTCCGCCATCACAAACCCAAGCTTGCCCTGGTCAGGCGTGCAGTCGTCCCCCACCAGGAAGAAGTCGTAGAAGTCTCCGCCGACCTCCTTGGCCGGGTCCATGCGGGCAAAGAGGTCAAAGTGCGGAATGTCGGGAAACGCCGGGAAGTTACGTGGCAGCGCCGACTCCTGGATGGCCTTTGCGGCGGCGAGCTCTGCGGCTATGCGCGTCTCGGCCTCGGCAATCCAGCCGTTCAGGGCGTCCACGGTCTGGTTGATGCCCGCAGAGAGCTCCTTGAACTCGACCGTACCCTCCACCCCAACGCGTGCGTCGAGGTTTCCTCCCGTGATGTCGCTGAGCGTGTCGTTGATCTTGCGCACGGGATTGATGACGACCTGCATCAGCAGCTGAAGGGTCAGGACAAACACCTCTATCAGCAGAAATGCCGTCATAAAGCGCATCCAGCGCATCGTGGTGACGCGGCGTGCGTAGACGATGCTCGAAGGCTGGATGATGACGACCGTGAGGCCGTTGACGTCCTTAGCGCACAGGAAGCCGACGTCGTTTCCGCTCGTTATGGGAAGGCCGTTTGCATCATTGACGATGACCGCGTCCCCATAGACGACGCGCTGCGTCTCGCCCGAGGCCAGAGACGACTTGATCGCCATGATGATGTCGTCGCTGAAGACGTCCCTCACCTTGGTCGTGGAGGTGGTCTCCATGGTGGGAGTGGAGTACGTGCCTTCGATGCTGACGCGGGGATCATTGCACTCAAGCAGGTAGTCCTCCAGAAAGACGAACGCCAAGCCGTTGCGATTCACATCGTAGCCGCCCAGGACCTTGCCCACCCCCATGAGCGTGTTGTAGTAGTTCTGCTCTTCTTCGGAGAGCGTGCTCGTGTCAATCGTTTCCAAAGAGGCGTTGAAGCGCGTGCTGAACCACATGAAGGCTATGGAACGATCGTCGTAGCTCGAAAGCTGCGCACAGAGGTAATCCAGGTCCTCCTTGATGTTCTCGATGGCGCGCGAGCGTTCCCCAAGCGTAATGGTGACAAAGCTCAGCGCCGACACGACGCTGAACGAGACCAGCACAACCAGGAAGAGCCACATGCTAAACAAGGGCCGAATCCTGAAGTTGTCCACCCTCTCCTTGAAGAGATGGGAGAGCCGATCGACGACCACGCACACGACCCACATCTGAAACGCATCAAGCAGCGTCTGAAGACGGATGTTGCCCAGGCGGGCGACCACCGTGTCGCTCGTGATCGCGGCGTACTCATCCACCGTAAGATCGTTAAAGAGAGCCTCGTTAACCACCTGCTCGGGGAGCTGGCCACTGCTTTGGTAGTTTTGGTATTCGGGGTTGCTCGCAATCAGGAGGACGCCCTCAAGAAAGCGGTCCAAGAACGCCTTCACCATGGCACAGATAACAAAGAAGAAGCTGAAGAACAGGGATGTGGCAAGGCAGACGAGGCCGATGTACACGTAGCGCCTGACACCCTGGGGGTTGTTGCGGAGCGCCCGGCGCAGGAGCCCGCCCATGAAGGCGCCCGTGGCCGTCATGAGGATGATGGAAGAGAACACCGACACGTACTTGAGCTCGTATACATCCAGCGGCATGACCTGCGCATGCCAATAGAGCGCGACCCCCGCAACAAAACCGATGAAGGCGGCCTCGCGCGTGCCGAGCAGGATCGCCGTCGAGGCGATCGGCACGAGCATCAGCACCATGTAGACGCTCTCCCCGCCAAAGAACCCAAAGTCGGCGAAGCCGAGCTGCGTGAAGGTGGTCGAGAAGCTCATGATCGCGATAATGACGAGAATGGCCCACCTCACGCGGCTGTCCACCCCGTCAAGTGAGCCCTTGTAGCGCGGCCGCCTCGTGCGCTTGGGCTTCTCAGAAGCGGCCGTGTCCTTTTCCTTCTTCTTGAAGACGCCTCCCAAGGCCATATGCGTGGCCTTGTACTAGCGCTCGATCTTCAGAACGTCGGCAAAGCCCGTCATGTCAAAGACGTCCATCACCTCGTCGCAGGGGTGCAGGAGGCGCATGATGCCACCGAGCGAGACGGCACGCTTGTCGGCAGCCACAAAGACGCGCAGGCCTGCGGACGAGACGTACGGGACCTTGGCGAGGTCGATGTCGTAGTTGATGACGCCGTCGGGCGCGCCGCTGATGGCGGCCTCGAGCTCGGGAGCGGTCTGGACGTTCAGGCGGCCGTCAAGGTTGAAGATGGCCTTGTCGCCCTCAATGATCATCTCGATATCCATGGGGGGATTTCCTTTCTCAGACGAGTACGCTGCTCTCCATTATGACAAATCTGGCAATGGGCGGTGCAATCTGTTTCCAAACGGAATGTGGCGCCATGGTTTGCGCCTATGACAGCACACGTAATAGCTAAGATATACCGTGGTTCATTCTCTGATTTGCCAAAGGAGGGGCGTACCTCATGGACGCTGCATCGCTTTCGACCTTCAGAACCCTTGGTGACATCAATAGGACTGTCTCGCAGGCCTCTTCGCTCGACGAGGCCCTCAAAGGCTGCCTGCAGATCATCCAGAGCAACCTCAAGGCCGAGATGGCCGTCATCTGGTACTACGACTCCGAGGGCGACAAGCGCCTCCACCCGGAGTTCTGGGTCGCGCCCAACGACCTCACGTCGGTGAGCCACGCCGTGGGCGAGGGCTCCGTGGGCCGCGCGTACCAGACGCAGGCTGCCGTGAGGTCGCTGTGGTTTGAGACCTCCCCCGACCCCGTGACGCAGCAGGACTTTGCCGGCGTCGAGATCCGCTCCGCCATCTGCGCACCGTTCTCGAGCTACCAGGTCGACTACGGCGTGGTGCAGATCATCAACAAGGAGGGTGGCGAGCGCTTCACCGAGGATGACGCCGACGTCATCGAGATCATGAGCATGCTCGTGGCCCAGGCCGTGACGGAGAACGAGGGCCGCTTTGAGACCTGGGCCCATGGCGACACCATCATGGAGATCCGCGGCATCACACGCGAGTTCCAAAACGGCGACACCGTCGCCAAGATCTTGCGCGGCGTCAACATGGACGTCTACGAGGGCGAGTTCCTGGTGCTCCTGGGCGAGTCCGGCTGCGGCAAGTCCACGCTGCTCAACATCATCGGCGGCATGGACAAGGCAACCTCGGGCAGCTTCTCGTACATGGGTCGCGACCTCTCCCACGCATCGCAGGCCGAGCTCACGGACTACCGTCGCCACAACATCGGCTTCATCTTCCAGAGCTACAACCTCATGCCCAACCTCACGGCCTACCAGAACCTCGCGCTCATCGCCGACCTGGTGGACGACCCCATGCCCATCGACGAGGCGCTCAAGAGCGTCGGCCTCGAGGCACGCGCCAAGAGCTACCCCTCGCGCCTCTCCGGTGGCCAGCAGCAGCGCGTCTCCATCGCCCGCGCTCTGGTCAAGCGCCCCAAGGTCATCCTCGCGGACGAGCCCACGGCGGCCCTTGACTACACCACGTCCATCGAGGTCCTCGAGACGCTCCAGAAGGTCATCGACCAGGGCACGACGCTCGTCATGGTCACGCACAACGAGGAGATCGCGCGCATGGCCAACCGCGTCATCCGCCTGCGCAACGGCCAGCTCCACGAGGTAACGGTCAACCGCTACCCGGTCCAGCCGACGGACCTCGTCTGGTAGGTGGCGCGCAATGAAGAGATCCCAGCTCACAGAGCTACTTGCAAACATCAGGGCGACGCTTGTCTCGTTCTTCTCCATCGTCATGTTCGTGGCGCTGGGCGTCGGGCTGTTCCTGGGCATCCAGGGGTCGGCCCGTGCGCTCGAGGACGCCGCAAACCGCATGTTCGAGGACAACAACTTCCACGACCTCGAGGTCATCTTCCCCTACGGGCTGACCGACGAGGACCTTGCCGCCATCAAGCGGATCGACGGCATCGACGAGGTGACGCCCACCTACCTTGCCTATCCCCAGCAGCAGATTGACGGGTCGGGCCACACGTATGTGCTGCGCGTCCTCGAGGAGGACGTCGACAAGAGCGTGGTCTTGGAGGGAGCGCTTCCCACCAAGAAGGGCGAGATCGCCATAGGCGACCATTACGCGGCGCGTCACGGCCTGGCCGTCGGCGACACCATCACGTTCGTGCACGATGCGACCACCGCCGAAGGTGCGGAGCCCGACAAGGACGGCATGCAGTACCTCACCGCGGACTCGTACAAGATCGTGGGCTTCGTCCACAACCCCAACTACATCTCGCAGCTGGGCGACCAGCTCGGCATGTCGGACAAGGGCGTCTCCATCGAGACCTTTGGCATCGTGACGAAGGACTCCTTTGATGCGGACGCCTTCCAGGGGCGCTACCCCTGCGCACTCGTGCGCTCCGACTCCATGCGTGGGATCGGGACCTTCTCGGACACGTACCAGGAGCTCACGACCAAGTACAAGGCTGCCATCATGGAGGTCGGCGAGCCGCGCGCGACCGCGCGCTTTGACGAGATCAAGGGCGCCGCGCAGGAGAAGATCGACGAGGCAGAGGCCCAGATCGAGGCGGGCGAGAAGCAGCTCGAGGACGCCAACAAGGCCATCGCCGACGGCGAGAAGGCCATAGCGGACGGCGAGACCCAGCTCGAGATCGCCCTCGCCAAGCTCGAGAACGGCCAGGCGACCTACGCGCAGACCAAGGCCACGGGCGACGACCTGCTCGCGCAGATGTCCAAGAGCCTCACCTCGCTGCAGGGCACCTACGACGAGTCTGCGGCCAACCTCGCCTCCAAGGAGGCCGAGGTCGCCCGCATGCAGGCCCAGAAGGACGAGTACCAGAATATGGTCAACCGGCTTGAACGCTTGGTTGGCGAGATAGACGCGATCTACCAGGAGTACTACCCCTACCACTCCGACCCTGACCCTGAACGCCGTCATATTAGTCCTTACGACGTAACGATATTCCCTAGCGTCGAGGACTGCGAGGAGACAATCGCCGAGTACGAACAGGAAATCGCCACTCTCCAGGCTGACCTCGAAAAGGCTATTGCCGCAGGTGACGAGGAAGACATCAGCTTTTACCAAAATGCCATCCTCGATGATCAGAATTCTCTGGCTCAGTACCAAAGCGAGCTCGAGCTCTTGATCAAAAAGCAGGACATTATTACGCGCTATCAAGCCAAGGTCAAAGAGATCAACGAGCTTTCGACAAACTTCAACAACAACCTCGACACCCTCTTCCCCGACATCATAAAAGCGCTTGACGACACGTTTAAGAATTCATCGTTACCGATATCAAATGCAGGTGAAAGGATCGCCAACTTCCCCCAGTACAGCGAGGTCATTAACGACGGCTGGTACGACTTCACCAAGTCTGAGGCCGACGGCAAAATCGAACTATATAATGCTGGCACTACTCGTGCCCAAGGCCTCATCGACCGCTCCAACCGCGAGCTTGCCACCATCCGCAGCTACACCAACAACGTGAAGGCGCAGCTCGACAGCGGCTGGGCCAAGTACTACGAGACCAAGGACCGCCTCGACACGGCCCTTGCCAACAGCGCCGCCCAGATCAGCGACGGCCAGAGCCAGGTCTCGGCCGGCCAGCAGACGCTCGACCAGAAGAAGAAGGAGCTCGACGAGGGCAAGAAGACCGTCGAGGAGAAGGGCAAGGACCTCGAGGAGGGCAAAGCCCAGCTCGAGGCCGCAAAGGCGCAGGTTGACGGCCTCACCTCCATGAACTGGATCGTCAACTCGCGCTTCATGACCGGCGGCACCATCGTCCTCGCCAACATCTTGTCGCTCACCAAGAACCTGCGCGTGGTCATGGCGTCGCTCTTTGTGATCGTGGGCCTTCTGGTCTGCTACTCGGCCCTGTCGCGCATCGTGCACGAGCACATCCGCCAGATCGGCACCAAGAAGGCGCTCGGCTTCCACGAGGGCGAGATCACGATGAGCTACCTTGGCTACACGGCCCTCGCCGTCCTCGCCGGCGTGCTTCTGGGCATCCTGATCTCGGTCTTTGTGGTGCAGGGAATCCTCGTTCCCAAGCTTGCCCAGAACTTTGACCTGGCCAAGATCAACCGCGTCGTGGAGGCACCTGACACCCTCCTCATCGCAGCGATAGAGCTCGTGCTGCTCCTTGCCTGCACGTGGCTTGCCTGCCACTCCATCCTCAAGCGCAGCGCCGTGGACCTGCTTTCGGGCGAGACAAAGGCCAGCTCCACCACCCGCTTCTACGAGCGCTGGGCAATCTGGAAGAAGCTGCCGCTCATGACCCAGATGGTCATCAACAACTGCCTGAGCGACGGCAGGCGCGTCTTTGGCACGCTCATCGGCGTCGCGGGATGCACGGCGCTCATCGTGACCGCGTCCACCCTCGACGGCAACATCGACAGGAGCCTGAAGGACCACTTTGGCTACGTGTATGACTACGACGTGACCGTGGGTTTCTCGTCTGACGAGGGCGCACAGGACGAGATTGAGCAGATCCTCAAGAGGCAGGGCTGCACCTACACGCCCGTCAAGACGTCCATGATCCTCATGGACGACGACACGACCCCCGCGTTCGAGAGCATCTACGTGCCCACCGACGAGGAGGCCTTTGCCGAGCTGTTCCACCTGAACGTCGTTCCCACCGGCGGGCGCGGCGTGACCCAGGGCGTCTGGATCAGCCAGGCGCACGCCGAGCACCGCGGCCTCAAGGTCGGCGACCACATCGACCTCTGCACCGTGAGCGGCGAGCGCTATTCCCTCACCATCGAGGGCTTCTTCTCGTACTACCTCCCCATCAACGTCATCGTGATGTCGCCTGATTACTATTCCAAGGTCTTCGAGAAGGAAGCGACGCCCAACGTCTTCCTGACCAGAGCTGGCAACAAGTACCTCGAGTCCCTCAAGGAAAGCCTCGGCAGTGCCAACGGGTTCACCTCGTTTAGGAACGAGCACCTTGAGGCCAAGAAGATGTCTGACCTCTTTAAGGGCGTCACGAGCACGGTCGTTGCCATCTACCTCGCGCTTTCCGCGATCATGGCCATCATCGTGCTGCTCAACCTCGACTATATGTTCATTGACGAGAAGAAGCGCGAGCTCATCACGCTCATGATCAACGGCTTCTCGGTGCACGATGCCAAGGCCTACATCTATCGCGACGCCATCGTGATGACCATCGTGGGCATCATCGTCGGCGTGGGCGTCGGCATCGTCATGGGTGCCCAGACCGTGCGCGCGGTGGAGTGGCAGAGCTGCTCCTTCATCAAGAGCGCCTACCTGCCCGGCTGCCTCCTGGGCGCAGGAGCCTCGGCGGTCTTTGCCCTCATCATGATGCTCATCGCGCTCAGGCGCATCCCGCGCTTCTCGCTGACCGACATCGCCCGGTTCTAGGATCAGGGTTACTGGACGTAGCAAGAGGGCCCCTCGGCTTGAGGGGCCCTTTCTTTTGAGGGATGGTTTGTCTCGCGTGGGGGCGCTTGGGACAAGTTCGGGGGCCTCAGCGTCCAATCCGTCCTCCGTGGGGATGGATTGGGACATGTTTATGGCTCCGGACGTCCCAACTTGACACCAGCCGCACCCAACGGGTCACCAAACAGCCGCTGCACGTCCCAACCTGTCCGCAGCCGTGCCCAACGGGTCACCCCATGGCCGCTGCACGTCCCAACCTGTCCGCAGCCGTGCCCAACGGGTCACCCTGAGGCCACAAGACGTCCCGACTTGGCACCAGCTCTACCCAACGGGTCATCCCATGGCCCCACAACACACCTCAAAGCAGGCTGTGACCCCACAACATAAAAAGAGAAGCGTCCTTTCGAAACGCTTCTCTCACGTTTTCCCAGTTGGCGTCCAGAGAAATGGCTCCAAAGGACGATTGGCTTTTTATCGAAGCCCTCTCTACCCTACTTCTTGTTCCTGAACGGCAGGTAGAAGAGCGTGATGAGCACGATGGCCAGCGCCACGATGATGGCCAGGTACACGTACCACTGCCAAATCTCGGTCAGAAGGATGCCCACGGGCGTGCGGAAGGTAAAGAAGAAGTTGGGCGTGTTCTCCACCGAAAGAAGCGTGATTCCCTCGTAGGTGGGATAGGCAAAGGCAGAGTTGAGGTAGATGGAAAGAATCGCAAACGCACCCATGATCGCCAGCGTTGAATAGAGGTGCGAGAACTTGATGTTGACCTCCTCGCTCTTGGCGATGCACACGCCCAGCACGATCAGCATCGAGTGATAGATGAAGAACTGGAAGCCGATGGGATGGGTAAACGCCTGCGCAGGCGTAATGCCGTTGGTAAAGATGGACGGCATCAGCAGGGCCATCAGCGCGCCCAGGATGCAGGTGGGATACATGAACGCAAGGACGATCTCGCGGTTGCGGTTGCTTTCGGTAAAGCGCGTGTAGTAGATCAAGAAGATCTGGATGGAGCACAGGTGGAAGGGCAGGTGACGCCATTCCATGAACATGTGCATGGCGCTGCCGTCCGCCGTGGGCACCATCTGGATGTTGGCAAAGATCTTGATGAGCTCAGAGATGAGGGCGAGCACGCAGGCTACATTGAGAACCTGAAAGATCGAAATCTTGTGCACAAGGATGTGGTGCAGGGACACAAAGATGCCCACGGCGCAGATGGCAAGCCAGATGAAGTGCTGGATGCTGAACATGGCAAGTCCCCTCGTTGGTTGCAGACTACCTTGCAATGGTAGTCGACTGAGGCCAAAAAACGGCCAATTGTTAACAATGGGCCGGGCGAGGAGCGCTTCCCCACCCGGCGAGCGTACGACTGTTTTGCGAGAGCGGCTCTTGACCCTACTCGATCCTCTGGCGCGCCACCAGGTCGGCAAAGAAGCCTCCCTTGGCGATGAGCTCCTCGTAGGTGCCCTCCTCCACGATGCGCCCCGCGTCAACGACCAGGATGCGGTCGCAGTGGCGCACGGTAGAAAGACGGTGCGCCACGACCACGCGCGTGCACTTGAGCTGCTCGAGGGAGTCGGACACATGCTTCTGCGTCACGTTGTCGAGGGCGCTCGTCGCCTCGTCAAGCATGAGGATGCGGCGCTTGCCGCACACGGCGCGGGCGATCATGATGCGCTGGCGCTGTCCGCCCGAGACGCCGCCCGCGCCTTCGGACAGTATGGTCTGCATGCCCATGGGCATGCGACGGATGTCGTCAGCGATGCCCGAAATCTCGGCAGCCGCCCACGCGTCGTCGAGCGTGGCGCCAGGCGAGGCAATGGTGATGTTGGAGGCGATGTCGCCCATGAAGAGCTTGCCGTCCTGCATGACGGTGCCGATGGACTGACGCAGGCTCCGCAGGTCGACCTTGCTCACGTCATACGGGCCATAGAAGATGTTGCCGCGCTCCGGCTTCTCGAAGCCCAGCATCAGCCTCATGAGCGTCGACTTGCCGCAGCCGCTCTTGCCCACGATGGCAACGTATTCGCCCGAGCGAATCTTGAGCGAGATGTTGTGCAGGACGTAGGGGCTGTTGTCGGTGTAGCGGAACGAGACGTTGGAGACCTCGATGCTACCGTTGAGCGTCCCCACGCTCGGCTTGTCGTCCGCCATCTCGGGCGTGGCCTCCAAGACGGGCTTGACCATCTCGAGCATGGGCGGTATCTGGGCAAGCTGGGCAGCAATGCTCGCAAGGCCCATGACGGCACCGCTGACCTGACCATATGCCACATTGAACGACATGTAGTCGGCCAGCGTCATTCCACGGCTCCCCGCCAGGTAGAAGATGGAGATGGAGCCCATCATGCCGATGAGCGACACGAAGACCGGAAGGGCGCGCTCCAGGACCGGCTGGTTGTAGGCCGCGCGGGAATAGGTGGAATACGCGTGCGCCCACTTGGAGAAGGCGCGGTTTTCGGCACCGGCAAGCTTGATCTTCTGCACGCCGTTGAGAAGCGCCGTCACCAGGCCCGAAAGACCCGCGGACGCCTCCATCACCTTGCGCTGCCTGCGCGACGATATCAGCGTGGCCACGATGGTGAGCACCGCCTGCAGAAGCGCGATCGCAAACGCCGGCGCCACGAGCGAGGGAGCCAAGACCGCAATCTGCCCCAGGTAGGCAAGCGAGAAGACCACCGTCAGTCCCGACCCCAGAAACATGGAGGTCAGCATCTGCATGAGGGAGGTCACCTGCGAGACGCGGCTTGCCAGGTTGCCCGATGCGTACTCCTTGAAGAAGGAGGTGGGCAGCAGGAGCACGCGCGAGAAGGTCGCGGCCTCAGAGGCGATCTTGAGCTTGGTGGTCACGCGATTCATCACGATGTTTCGGCAGATGCCCAGAAGCGTGCTCGAAAGCGAGACGCCCAGAAGGAGCGCGCCCAAGGGAAGGATGAGGTCCACCTGGCCGCTCGGCACGACGGTGCCAAACGCCAGCTTGTTTGCCCATGCGGGAAGGAAGCCCACCAACGTCGTCACAGCCGCCGCGGCAACCACAAAGAAGTAGTCGCTCATGTCGAAGACCCTGGCAAGGAACAGCAGCAGGTCGCGAACGGTAAGGGCGCCCTGGGGCAGCGGACGATAGAAGAGGACGGCCTCCTCCTGGATGTGCGCCGCCACCGCCTTGGTGACCTTCACCTTGGCGCCGGTGCCTGGCTCCTGGTAGACATAGCCGCCCATGGCGCCAGGAAGCAGCGCGATGGACTCGCCCGTGTCGAGCTTGCCCAGCATGGCGCCGATGGCGTCCTTGTACCACGTGCCATTGAGGCGGATGTCGCGGTGCATGGTGCCCGATGGACGGCAGAGGTAGTCAAGGCGCTCGTTGATGTCGGTCAGGGAGTCGTCCGGCACGTTGCCCGGCTTGACCCCGCAGTGGCGCAGGCACGCAAGCACGGCACCGTCGGCCATCTCGAGGTCGTCCGCGCGGAACATGGGCGCCTTGTGCTTGGCGCTCACGCTCGCGGCAAGCTCCGCATAGCTGCGCTCCAAGGCCTCCTCGTCCAGGTGCTGCCTGGTCTCAATCTGTGATTCTTGCAGCCTCATGTTAGTCGCTCCTCACGAGCTTTGCGTAGGCGCCATCGGCGGCAAGCAGGTCCTCGTGCTTGCCTCGCTCGACCACCTTGCCCTGATCGAGCACGATGATCTCGTCGCAGTCGCGGATGGTCGAAAGGCGGTGGGCGACCACGATGCAGGTGATGCCGCGGTCCTTGATGCGCTGGATCACGTTGGACTCGGTCTGGGCGTCAAGGGCGCTCGTCGCCTCGTCCAGGATGATGACCGTGGGGTCCTGCGCCAGCACGCGGGCGATCTCGAGGCGCTGCAGCTGCCCGCCCGAGAAGTTGCGCCCTCCCGGGAGGATGCGGCTGCCATAGCCGCCCTCGCGCGCGGCGATGACCTCGTGGATCTCGGCGTCGCGGCAGGCCATGATGACCTCGTAGTCCTCGATGGAGCGGTCCCAGAGCCTGACGTTCTCCCCCACCGTGTCGTCAAAGGTGACGATGTCCTGGTCAACGACGGCAAGGGAGCCGCGCAGGACGGCCCGCGGGATCTCCGCCTCGAGCTTGTCGTCAAAGCGGACCTCGCCCGCCCACGGCTTGTACAGGCCGCTCACGAGCTTGGCGATGGTCGACTTGCCGCAGCCCGAGCCGCCCACCAGGGCAACCCACTGCCCTGGCTCCAGATGCAGGTCAAAGTCCTCGATGAGCGGCGGCTCCAGGGGAGAGTAGCCAAAGGTGATGCCCTTGAGGTCGACCCGGCCCATGAGCTTCTCGCGCTCGATGCCTGAGAGGTCCTCCTCGTCAAGGTCTTCGGGGACGTCGCACTTGTACTTCATGACGTCGTCCACGCGCTCGAGCTCGGTCTGCGTCTCCTGGATGTTCTGGCCCAGGCCAATGAGCTGCGAGACCGGCCCCATGAACGAGCCGAGGAAGCCCTGGAAGGCAAGGAGCGCGCCGGGCGTGAAGCCTCTCGAGATGATGAGCCAGATGCCCATCAAGAGCACCGTGAGGTTGCTCAAAGATGACAGGACGCCGGGGATCGCACCCAGGTACTCGTTGATGCCCACCATGCGCGAGGTGCCTTCGGCCACGTTTGCCTGGTATCCGGCCCAGCGCTGGAAGTAGCCGTTCTCGGCGCCGGCTGCCTTGATGGTCTCGATCATCTCCATGCCGCTCACCGTGGTGGCGTACAGCTTGCCACCGTCGGTGACCATGGAGCGGGCAACGTTGACGCGCTTCTTGGAGATGTAGCGCGCCACGAAGACGTTGATCGCGACGGTCGTGATGCCGACCAGCGTGAGCGGGATGCTGTAGCGCAGCATGATGATGAGGTACAAAAAGAGCGTGGCGATATTGATGATCACCGGGGCAAGCTGGCCCACGATCGCAAACGCGATGCTCTCGTTGGCGGACTGGCGTTGCTGGATGTCGCCGACCATGCGCTGCGAATAGAACTCGACCGGCAGGTGCAGCAGGTGGCGCATGAAGCGCGACGACGACACGACGGCGATCTTGCCCTGGATGCGCATGAGGTAGATCGCATTGAGCAGGCCGACGACGCACGAGAGCAGCGCGATCAAGAACATGATGCCCGTGAGCGGCACCAACCAGTCGGGGTTGTCGCCAGAGAGCACGTGGTCAAGGAACACGCGGTTGAGCGACGTGTTGAAGATGCCCAGAAGCGACGATATGGCGGCCGTGATCATGACAAAGGCGATCGAGGGGCCCATACCCTCGAGGAGCGCGAAGGCGGCCTTCATGGCCGAGGGGGGCTCGCCACCCGGCTGGAACGCGTCGGTCTTCTCGAAGGTGAGCACCACGCCGGTAAAGGACTTCTCGAACTCGTCCATGGGCACCCTGACCTGGCCACGGGCCGGGTCGTTGATGTGCGCGTACTTGCGGCTGAAGCCGCAGAGCACCACAAAGTGGTTGAAGTTCCAGAACAGGATGCAGGGGTAGGTGCCCTTTTCGCGCAGCGCATTGACCGAGTAGGTCATGCCCTTGGCGGTGAGGCCGTAGCTGCGTGCGGCCTTGAGGATGTTCACGGCCTTGCTGCCGTCGCGCGAGACGCCGCATTCCGAGCGCACGCGCTCGAGCGGGACCCAGCGGCCGTAGTAGGCAAGTATCATGGTCAGGCAGGCGGCGCCGCACTCGAGCGCCTCCATCTGCATGACTTGGGGGACCTTCTCTATCTTTCTTGCCATGGCACTACCCCAGCACGAGGGAGATGGGAGCGACGCGCTCGGTGGTGATGCTCGCGGTCAGCGGCACGTCCTCCTCGACATCGATGTCCTCGAAGGTGACGAGATACGCCCAGTCGCCCTTCATGAGGCTGAGCGAGAGGAAGTCGTTGTTGACCATCGAGTTGACCTCGTCCCTGGAGTAGGGCGTCTTGGACACGGATGCGACCTTGGTGGAAACGCCATTGACCAGCGCCTCGTCTCCCGCGGTGACCTTTGCGATGTCGTTCGCATCTACGAAGCAGATCGTCTGGCCGTTCACCTTGGCCGCCATGGTGCCCACGTTTGCCGAGACGGACCCAAAGATGCCCCAGGCAAGGAGCCCAAAGAGCAACGCCACGACCGCACCGAGAATAACCCACACGCTCGGGGAGGTCACGCGGACGTACCTATCGAGGTCGTCGGGACTCTGAAGCCTCTCGCGAGCCTGCTGGGTAAAGATGGAAGAACCGGTATCAGCCACCAGGGGTCCCCTTTCGTCTGACAGTGAGTGCAATGAGACACAGGTAGAGATAATTTTATCGCTTCGCTTCCCTCGCGGTGTTGGCGGGTGGAAAAGAGCGGCATGGAGACGAACCGCCCGCATACGGCTACACTATGAACGGCTTTTGGTTTGGCGGAAGGAAGGCGCCCATGGACACCCGTGTCATGCTCGAGCAAGACCCCGCGCGCGACGACGCGCTCATCTTGGTTGACGGCCTCGACCGGGTCGTGGGCAGCGCCACCAAGTGGGAGGCGCATGCAGAGGGCCTCTTGCACCGCGCCTTCTCCGTCGTGCTCGTCCGCGCGGGCGGCGAAGGTCCCGAGCTGCTCTTGGCGCAGCGCGCGGAGGGCAAGTACCATTCGGGAGGACTGTGGGCCAACTCCTGCTGCTCGCACCCCCGAGCAGGCGAGGAGGTGCTGGACGCGGCACGGCGCCGCGTGCGCGAGGAGCTCAGGTGCGAGGCTTGCGACCTGCGAGAACTTGACTCGTTCGTCTATTACGAGGCGTTTGAGAATGGCCTTGCTGAGCACGAGTACGACCATGTGCTGCTGGGACGTCCCGCCGGCGAGGTCACGCCTGACCCGTCCGAGGTGATGGCCGTGCGGTGGGTCGGCGTAGACGAGCTGGCGGCGGAACTGGCAGACCATCCCGAGCGCTTCTGCGCCTGGGCGCCCATGGTCTTGAGCATCGCCCTGCGCGAAGTCACCCGCTGACTCAAAGGGGTGGGACCCTTGTGAGTCATTTTGACTCACAAGGGTCCCACCCCTTTGAGTCAGCTACTCTTCAGACGTGCGCCACTGCTCCTGCGCGGGACTCTCGTTGGTCCAGTCGGCCAGGTAGCCACGCTCCCCTATGGTGCGCATGACTGTGTCCATGCCGAGCGTCGTGTGGGAGATGTCCGTCAGGTAGATGCGAATAGACGCCTGCACGCCGTTTGCCGTGGACCCCAAAAAGCGCACCTCCGTGGGCTCCTCCGCCCGAATGCCCTTCTCGTCGAGCGCGGCGTCGACGAGCGTGGTGATGTCGTCCGCAATGCGGTCGAGGTCAAGGCCCGGCTTGATGTCGCACGTGACGATGTAGCGCCGGACCATCTTTCCCTCTCGCCGCATGAACGCCTCGTTGACCAGCAGCGAGTTGGGCAGCACGTGGGTGTTGCCGTCCTTGTCGCGAAGGACCGTCTCGCGCCAGCTGACGTCAAGCACCTCGCCGCGTATGGCCCCCACCTCAAGCTGGTCCCCCGCGGTAAAGAGGTTTGTCACCACGATCTGCATGCCCGCCACGATGTTCTTGATGAAGTCCTGCAGGCCCAGCGAAACGATGAGCGTGGTGATGCCCAGCGCCTGCACGACGCCCGACATCTTGATGCCCAAGATGGACTCGCACAGAAAGCTGATGGTGACCCAGGCGATGACGCCGCGGGCCAGATTGATGACGATGGACACGCTGCCCGCATTGATGTTGTTGAGGAACTTGCGGGCGTAGCGCGAGACGAGGCGCGCAAGGAACACGGCGGCAGCCACCGTCAAGATGATCACGATGAGCGAGGCGACGATATCGACCGTGTCCAAGCCCGCCAAGAAGTTGTTTGGTGCGACGTCCGCTTCCATGAATGGACCCCCTGGTTTGCGTACCCGCGTTGTCAAAAATACCTAAACAGTGTAGTCCCGCCTGCAGGAGTTCGCAGGCGGGACTACGGCCAATCAATATAGTTGTCTAAGCGCCTTAGGCGACGTTGCCCTTCAGCTCCTCATAAAGAGCCGCATTGGCGCTCATGGTGTACGGGCTCGTCCAGAAGATCATGCCCAGGCCAAAGGTGACGATGCCGACCAGATACCACCCAATGAAGGAGAGGTCGAGCAGGAACGACTGCCACTTGCTGCCCTGCATCATCTGATACGAGCGCTTGAGGACCTCCATGGGCCCAAGCTCGGGGTTGTCCTTGACGATGAAGGGAACCATGCGGAAGGCATACATCAAAACGAGGCCCGGGATGACGAACACGACGCAGCCCAAGCCAATGAACAGGTCGCGCAGAAGCAGCGTCAGGAAGGTGCGCCCAAAGTCAGAGAAGCCTTCGGTTATCACGCCGACGCCCGTGGTCTGGTCGTGGATGTTGTTCTTGAAGAAGCGGTTTGCACCGACCTCGACGGGGTTGATGAGAAACGCCTTGACGAGGAAGGCAACCCCCAGCGCAAAGAGCAGCGCAACGAAGGTGACGCCGGCGATTGCGGCCACCTGCTCGTTGGACATGCCCTGCGTGGCGCCCTCGAGCGTCTGGCCATTGACCTGCACATCGAGGGCGGTCGTGTCCGGCCTCAGGCTCGACGTTCCGCGTGCCGCGTTTCCGCCCAAAAGCAGCGTGTAGATGGCGCTCACGATCACGCAGGGCCAGTAGTTGAGCTTGAAGGCCTCGCGGCCCTTGGCTTTGATGTCAGCAATGCTCCACATAGTTCCTTCTTTCTCTAAGAAAAGCGGATCATGCTCTTGTACCGTCATGGTACCCATCCCATCTCAGCGCTATGCAAGGACTTTTGGAATCAACCGACCCGGTGTGATACGGAAGGGTGATACGGAAGGGTGGGACCCCTACGTATCAGAGGAGATGCTCCCCTCGGTCAGCCTGAAAATCCTTACAGCTTAATGTGCAGTGATTGACTGACATATTCTTCAAGAAAGCTTAAGGTTGCGGGCGTACGGTATCCCTGTCGGATAACGAAGGGAGAAACCCATGACAACACAGAAACTGCTGGCCCTCCCCCTCGCGCTTGCCGTCGTACTGGGAGGCTGCGGCGCACAGACGCCAGAGGCAGAGATCACCGAGACCGAGGCTGTCGAGGAAGAGACTTCCGAGACCAGCGAGCAGGAGAGCCAGGAGGAAGACGCATCAGAGCCCTTTGTGCTCACGCGCGACGACCTCACCATCAACCAGACCATCACCGACGACGCGAGCGAAAGCCACGCCATCACCGCCGACGGGACCACCGATTCCTACACCGACCTCGAGGTCCTCAAAACCGGGGACTCCGACGGCGACGAGTCCGACTTCTACGGCACCAACGCCGCCGTCTTTGCCACCAACGGCGCCACGCTCGACCTCTCCGGCGTCTACGTCAACACGAGCGGAACGCATGCCAACGCCGTCTTCAGCTATGGCGAGGGGACCACGCTCAACATCTCCAACTCGCTCATCGAGACCGACGGCAACTGCTCGGGCGGAATCATGGTCACGGGCGGGGGCACCCTCAACGCAACCGACCTCTACATCCACACCACGGGCAACTCGTCGGCCGCCATCCGCTCCGACCGCGGCGGCGGCACGCAGAACGTGAACGGCGGCACCTACCTCACCGACGGCACGGGCTCGCCCGTCATCTACTCCACCGCCGACGTGCACGTAAGCAACGCGACGCTCGAGTCCACCGCGTCTCAGGGCGTCGTGGTGGAGGGCAAGAACTCCGTCGAGCTGAACAACGTCGACCTCACCGCCAGCAACACGACCAAGAACAGCGACAAGAGCGACTGGTACCAGGCCGTCATGATCTACCAGTCCATGTCGGGCGACGCAGCTGAGGGCGAGGCCAACTTCTCGATGACGGGCGGCTCGCTCACCAACAAGAACGGCGACGTCTTCTTTGTGAACAACACCGTCGCGACCATCAGCCTCTCGGGCGCCACGATCACAAACGAGGACGCAAGCGGCAACTTCATGCGCCTCGCCGCAGCAGGCTGGGGCAGCGAGGGCAGCAACGGCGGACACGTCACGCTTAACGCCTCTGACCAGGCCATTAACGGCGACATCCTCGTCGACTCCGTGTCCGAGCTCAACATGTACCTTAAGGACGCATCGGTCCTGACGGGTGCCGTGAACCCCGCAAACGAGGGGGCCGTGTACGTCGAGATCGAGAGCGGCTCGAAGTGGGTGCTGACCGGCGACTCCTACGTCACCTCGCTCACCTGCGACGCCGACGCCATCGACCTCAACGGCCACAAGCTCTACGTTGACGGCGTGGAATACGGCGCAGGCACCGCCAGCACCGGCACAGCCATCGAGTTCACGCTGCCCACAGGTGGCATGGGCGGCCCCGGAGGCGAGCCTCCCGCGGCTCCGCCTGACGGTGGCGGCCATGGCCCCGGCGACGGCGGCGAGCCTCCCGCGAAGCCCGGCGAGTAACCGATACGAAAGGGTGGGACCCCTACGTATCACGTGATACGTAGGGGTCCCACCCTTTCGTATTGATCGGTGCCTTGTCCCCTTGTTGCCAGCCAGGCAACAAGGGGACGTTTTGTGCCTGCTAGAGTTGACCAAAGGCCAGCAAAGGAGGCACAACCATGGGCTACAACGCGCTCCACGCAATGCAGGAGAAGAACCTGCGCGACTATGGCGTAAGCCGATCCGTCACCATACCTGACCCGCCCGAAACGCAGCGCTCCTACGGGCGCGACGCCCTCGCCTTCATCCGCGACGCCTGCGAGGACCTGTGCTTCGACACCGATGACCCGGCCCGCATCGCCCTCGAGGACAGCGACGGTCGCAGCGCCAAGGCTCATGCCATCCCCTTCAACATGGAGCGTGACCTCGACCGCCTGAGCCTTGAGCAAGCCATCGGCCGCTTCCTGGCATCGGGCTCGCGCGAGGACGCCTTTGACATCTACTACAGCTACTGCGAGATCTTCAAGCCCTTCGGACCGGGCTACGACGCAGCGCCCCTGCTCCTCGAGCTACTCGCCGAGCACGAAGCCAACGCCAGCTCGCTTCTCATGAAGCATCGCGACCACTACTCTCACAGCGCCTACGTGTTCCTCATAGGGCTCGCCATCTACCGAAACCATGCGGCCATCCGCGCTGCCTACAACGCACGCTACGGCCTGGCCGACGGACCCGCCGCGGCTTGCCACTTCCTCAAATACTGGGGGCTCACCTCGCTCTTCCACGACATCGGCTACCCCTTCGAGATTGCCCACCAGCAGATGAAGGCCTACGTCTGCCAGCTCGACAAGCGCAACAATGACGCCTTTGGGTTCTCTCCACACGTGTCGTATCGCAACATGGAGGACTTCGCGTTCACGCGCCTGGGCGACCTCAACGACCTCTACGCCCGCGCCATCACCGAGCGCCTGGCCCAGAGCTACCTTGACCGCGTGGACATGGAGCCTTACCTCGTGCGGCACAAGCTGCATCGCGTCCTTCTGGACCGCGGCGTCCACAGAGACGCGAGCAACATGGACTACCTCTTCATGGACCATGCCTACTTCAGCGGGCTCGTCCTTGCCAAGACCCTCCTCGATCGCAACCGCGACATCGAGGCCTACGAACAGATCCCCGTCGAGCTGCTCGACACCTTCGTGGCCATCATCCTGCACAACAGCCTCTTCAAGTTCACCATCCGCGGGCTGCTCCACACGTCCGAACCCCTGCGCCTCTCCGACGGCCAGCCCCTCGCCTACCTGCTCATGCTCTGCGACGAGCTGCAGTGCTGGGATCGCGCGTCGTACGGGCAGAACAGCCGCGGCGGCATCTTTGCCTGCGACTTCGACATCACGTTCTCGGACGGCAGCATGCGCTGGACCTACTTCTTTGACAAGACCTACGAGGCCAAGGTGCTTGTGGCAAAGTCGTATCGCGACATGCTCTACGAGGGATACCGCAAGCGCTCCGGTGCCGTGCGCGAGGGCCGCAGCAAGTTCGTGGACGACATAGACGAGATCGTGGCCCTTGCCGACGTCATCGCCACCTTTGAGCCCGACACCTCGCGCCCCGACCCGAGCGGCCCCATCAACGTGGTCGTCGAGCGCAAGAAGAAGCGCACGGGACTCTACCTCTCGGACACCAACTACCTCAACCTCTACGACTTTGCGCTGGCACTGAACGGCCGCTACTGTGGGGCCACGGCGCCCGACGAGTTGGTCCGCAGCTTTGAGGAGGAGCTCTCGCTGGAATACAAGCTCTCGAACATCGCGCAGGCCAAGGGCTACGCGCGGCGGCTCGAGGCCATCGGTTGCTTCTACACCGACCGCGCCGTCGACTACGAGCTGGTCACCGCCTTTGACGATGCGGAGCTTGACGCCCTCGCCCGCAGCGAGCACGACCGCTGGTGCGCCGAGAAGCGCTCCTTGGGATGGCGCTTTGGCGATGAGCACGTGGGTCGGCTGGACGGAAGGAACGATACCGCCATGCGGGAGCGCACACGCCTCCACCACGACCTCGTCCCCTTTGACGACCTTCCCGACCAGGAGGTACTCAAGGACGCGGCGCCGATGGAGAAGATGCTCGAGCTCATCCAGGAGTTCGACGGCCTGAGCATCTACCGGATGTAGGGGCCAGCTAGGCGCGGTTGAACGGAGGCAGGACGCCCGTGGGCATTCCCATCGTCATCGAGGTCGCTGGTAGCGCGGAGGGGAGTCAGGTGCGAGAGGCCCTGGCAGACCTTGCCGAGACCTACCCGCATTCGCAGGTCGTGACCCCACCTTCCCAAAAGGGCGTACCCCCCTATGGAAGCCACGCGCGCCTCTCCTGCGGGGACGGCGAGTGCCGGCTCGAGGGAGCCTCGGCCGAGGCGCTTGCGCGCACCGACGCCTTCAACGCCGACTGCCAGGAACTACTCGGCGAGCCTGCCGGCACCGACACCCCCAGCCTGCAGGAAGCCTACGAGGCGGCAGATCGCCTCTCGGTGCATCACCAGGAGCGCTACCTCTCCGCGATGCTTTGGCTTTCCACGTGCTGCGTGGCACTTGTCCTGGCCTTTCTTCTCTACGACGAGGCGGAGCTGCGCCTCATGCTCGTGGCTTACGGCGCGATCATGGCGGCCTACGCCCTCCTCTACCGGAGGGTGACGCGCGGCGGCCACCACGAGCGCTACGTCCACTACCGCGTGCTGGCCGAGACGCTGCGCGTGCAGAGGCACCTTGCCACGCTGGGAATCGAAGCCTTCGCCGCGGACGATTTCCCCTGGACGCAGCGAGAAGACATCGGCTGGGTCCGGGCGGCCGTCGGGGCGGTCATCGCTTGCGGAAAGCCTGTGCCAGAGGCAGGGCAGGACCAGGTCAAGGAGGAGTGGATTGACGGCCAGGCCGCCTATCACCGCCGTGCCGCCCGGCGTGACGGACGCAAGGCGCAGGCGAGCGACGCCGTGGTGCAGGCCATGCTCGCGGTTACCATGCTGCTTTTCCTGCTTACCTGCGTGCTGGAATTTGCCTTCCCCTCCGTGATGGCGCGTGAGGTGCTGAGCATCTCCATCTGCTCGTGGCTCAAGATCGCCTTGGGCTGCGCCTCCGCCGTGACGCTCTTTGTGTCGGGCTACTACGGGAGCCTCTCGCTTGAGCGCAAGGTCCACGACCACGAGCGGATGGCGCTTCTCTTCGAGCGCGCGGCGGACGAGTACGAGCGCAAGCCTGACCAGGATGCACGCCATGCCCTCTTCCGCCAGCTTGCGCGCGAGGAGGTCATCGAAAACGGCACCTGGATGTCGTACTGCATCGAGGACCGCCCCACCTTCAGCCTCTGACCGATACAAAAGGGTCCCACCCCTACGTATCACGTGATACGTAGGGGTGGGACCCTTTTGTATCGGCTGGCGCTAGACCAGCTGGTTGTTCTCGCCGTAGATGTCCACCATGTAGACCTGGTTGTCGTCCTCGCTGGTATAGAAGACGTAGCCCTCCACCACCGTGACGTTCTTTGCCTTGACATCCACCACGACGTTTTCTGCCTTGCTGCCCAACTCGTTGCGATACAGGTGCAGGCTGTAGCTCGAGCTTCCGCCAATCAGACCATAGCTGCTGATAGTCGCCCCATAGAAGCCGTCAAAGAGCACTTCGTGCTTCTCGAGCGTCTCAGCGTTCATCAGGTACGAATGGTAGTCACCAAGGTCGTTGTAGTAGATGTAGCCATCGGTGGCCATGATGGTGTCCACGCCGCTCTCGGTCAGCTTGGTGGCCTCGCTGCCGTCGTAGTTTGCCCGATAGAGGCAGCCCCCGTCATCGTCGTTGGACCAGTACATCTTGCCGCCCCAGAACGTGAGGTAGTAGAGCTGCTCCAGGTCACCCTCCTTGCGCAGGTCGGTACCATCGAGCGCCACGCTGTACAGCTTGAGGCCGTCGAGCGAGTTCTTGAAGAATATGCGCCCGTCCACGATGCACATGTCCTCGAGCGTTCCGACATAGAGGTTGGTCTGCTGGCTGCCGTCGGTCTTCATGCGCCAGATACCTGAGCTCTTGCCGCCCACGTAGTAGTACACGTAGCCGTCAATCACCCCGATGTAGCTGGACTGCTGCTCGTTGAGCTTGGTCTTCTCGGAGCCGTCAAGGCGCATCTTGTAGAGGCTCATGCCGTCGTTGCTGCGGTAGTAGAACCACTCGCCGTCGGAAGCCGCTATGGCACCGTTCTGGTAGTTGCACTGGAGGTTGCCCTGTGCGCCAGAGTTGTCCGGGTCGGACAGTTGGGCGTTGCCGTTGGCGGGAACGGCAATGGTCTCGAGCGTGGTGGAGCCGCCCGAAGACGCGACGCCCGTCCCGTCGCCGCCCGCACCGCCCCCTCCCATGCGTGGGCCAAGGAAGGCGACCGCCCCCACCACGGCGGCGACCCCCACGGCCGCAACGGGAACCAGCCACTTGGGGGGATTTCCTCCCCCGGTCCCTCCCGTCGGGGCCGCCTCTTGGAACTGTGCCGCGTCGGCGCGGGCGGCCGTGCCGTTGAGCAGGGCTTTGACCAGCTCTTTCAGCTGCGCCACGCTGCGCTCGAGCGGGCGGTTCATGGCGTCGAGCCAATGCACCGTGGAGAGGTAGTACTGCATGCCCTCGGTGGGCAGCGACTCGGTGAGCTTGAAGGGCACGATGACCACGCCGTTACTCACGGCGTTGTTGACCTCGCGCAGGACCTGCGTCGAGGCGTTGGCAAAGTCCGTGAAGACGAGGACCATCACCTTGGTGGTCTTGATTGCCTCGATGATCGAGGCCGCCCAGTCGGCACCGGGAACGATGTCGCGCGGGGCATACCAGCAGCGGATGCCGTCAGCCTCGAGGGTCGCGCAGATGGCGTCCGCCACGGCCTTGTCCTTGTGGGAATAGCTGATGAAGACGTCGTGGTCCATGTGCGCCTCGCGTTTCTACCTGTGGGCCGCGACCCTGACACCAAGGCCGCGGCCCTGCCCACGTGCTTGTTTCTGCTGACCTTGCGCCGCTAGCCGATCGTGCCCGTTGCCGGATCGTAGAGCATGTCGTGATGCTCGCCATTCCAGTCAAACTCGACCTCGATCTTCTGGGCTCCGTCAGATTCCACAAACTTCACCTTGATGTTCTCGGCACCACCGTTGTAGCCGTCAAGCGAGTTGAAGCACGCGTTGATGGCCTCCTCCGTCGGGTCGGCAGCTTTGACCTCGGCCGAGACCTCAGGCTCCGTCTTGTCGAGGATCTCCCCCGTGTAGGCGTCCAGGGTATAGGAGAAGGGGCCGGCCGCGGAGTCAAAGGTAACCTCGACCTTGCCGTCATGCTCGGCACCGACCTTGATGTTGTCCATTTGGCTCAGGTCAATCGGGCAGACCGCGAACACCGCGTCGAGAAGAGCCTGTGAGTCGAGGGGCGTCTTTTCCTCGGTCGTGGCCTCTGCTGTAGCCTCGGGCTCTGCCGCCGTCTCTGAGGGAGCCGCCTCCTGGGAGCCTCCGCACCCCACGAGAAACACGGTCAACAACAAGGACGCAACGGCCAAGCCGATAAGGGACTTCTTCATCGCAATCACACCCTCTCGTCGATGGTTCTCAGGTGGCCTGAAGATAACAAGCGAGGCGTTTGCGCTGGTTGCCTGGCAGACAACATTTGGTGGATGGACTCATGCCGCACACGAAAGGCGCCCAGCTCGGCGATACGGAAGGGTGGGACCCCTACGTATCGCGCGATACGTAGGGGTCCCACCCTTCCGTATCGGTTTGCAGTCAGGCGGTCGCCTTGCTGCCCATGAGGGGAAGTCCGTTGTCGTAGAGCGTTTGCTGTGCGTCCATGAGCGTCATGCGCCTGTGCAGGCAAAACGCGATCACGGCGTCGCGCATGATGCGCGGGTGCAAGGGAGAGAGATGCGCGACCTCCAGCAGCCGCTGGGCACCCTCGGCATCGAGGCCAAAGGCAAAGGCGAGCCTGAGCACCGTGTCGCGCGAGGGGCGCCGCTCCCCCGAGAAGAGCCTGTGTCCAAAGGAGCGCTCTATCCCGCTGCGGTTGATGACATGCTCGGGCTTCTCGCCACACGCGACGCACAGGCCGGTGATGTAGTCGCAGAAGGGAGGCAGCATGCAGGCGCCGGCGTTTTCCGCAAGATACGCCTCGACGGAAGGGGCGTCAAGGAGCCGTTGCCACAGCTCCCGCGTCGAGATGTCGCTCCCGTCGTTGCCCATGCCTTCCTTCTCCCCGCTCGTTCACATATGTGCATGAGTTTACGCAAGGAGAAGAGGTTGTGCAACGTTTTACCTTGGCTAACAAACCGACCGATACGAAAGGGTTAGAGGCGCAGGCGCAGCTCGTCCAGGGTGGGGCCGCCTTCGCCACGGCGCCAGTACAGCCATCCGTTGAGGCCGCCCGCCGCGGCACCGACCGTGCCCAAGAAGCGCTCGTAGGCCGCAGTCGGGTCGTCAAACATCTCGCCATTTGCCAGCATGATCTTGCCGGTGGAGGTCACGGTCGCGCGGCCCGCATACATGAGGTTGGCGCTCACCAGCACGTCATCCATCTCGACGATGCCCGCCGCAAAGAGGTCCGCGAACGTGGCGCCGGCAGCCGTGGCGGCACGGCCCATCGCACGATACGCGCGCCTGTCCTCGTCGGAAAGCTGCGGAAGCCGCCAGATGGAAAGCGCCTGGGTCGCCAGTCTCTCGGTGCGCGCCGCAATCGCGGCAGCGTCCCACGCATCCACGCCGGCCACGCCATCCCACGTGGCTAGCGCCTGCTTTGCAGCCATGCGCCCGCGCTTTGCGTCAAACGTGCATTCCTGCAGGTCAAATCCCGCATCGGTCAGCACGAGGTTGCCCAGGGCGCCCAGCGACTCCTCGTAGGCCCGCTCGGGGTCGGCCCCGAGCGCCTCACGCCACTCCCCCAGCTTGAGCGCACCCACCGGCAGCACGTGCTCGACGCCCCAGCTGCCCGCCATGAGATCTTCCAGCGCACCGGCGTGTATGTCGTCCTCCACGCGCGCCAGCAGGTAGTGCGTGCCTGCAAAGCCAAACATGTCGCGCGTGCGCAGCGCGTGGACAAACTCCTCGTCTCCCGGGAAGCGCCGAGAGGTGCCCTCCTCGTTGAGCAGCGCCGCCACCAGCACCTGGGCGACGTTTCCCTCCTCCTCGCGCGTCGCGCTCACGCGTGCCGCAAGCGAGGGCAAGAACGCCGCCAAAGCGCTCCCCTCGCAGTCGCAGACGGCACGCCGGAAGAGGTACGACTCGAGCGTCCGCAGCATTGCCAGCAGCTCCTCGCGCGAGAAGGCCTTGCGCTCGTAACCGTCGAGCAGCTCCATGAGCAGCGGCACGGCGTCCGCCACGCCCAGCCAGCCGATGCGCCTGAGCGCCGCCGCAATGTCCGCATCTCCCGCAAACTCGCCCCGCACCGCCGCGGCAAAGTAGCCCGCAAAGCGACGCAGGCGCAGGGCAAATACCTTCATGCGGTCACCCTCGGCGTATCCGCGCGACAGCACATGGCGTTTGAACGACGGGTACGCATCGCGCTCCGTAAAGGGCTCCGGCGCGTTGGCCACGGTCAAGAAGCAGCGGATGAAGTCGTCAAAGGCATCGTCGTACGAGGAACCCACCACGCCCAGCGTCTCCTCGATGGGACGCCAGTACGTGCGGTAGAGCTCTCCCTGCTCGGCCACGGGGTAGCCCATCAGCACGAAGTTGCGCACGAGGTCGGCCGTCGAGAGGTCCTTGCCCGTGGAGTTCATGGATTCAAAGATCACCTGCGGGTCATCCGATCCCTGCGCGAGCGCGATGGACACGACCTCCAGGCGCTGCAGGCCCGCCCAGACGGAGGCCACGTCGTCCAGCGCCTCCACGCGCGCCTCGAAGAGCGCGAGGTTGCGTGCCAGGCGCGAGGTGCGCTCCGCAGCATTCGGAGCGCCCGCGTCGTTGCCACCTGCCTCCACGCTGTCAACCAACGCCTGGTAGAAGGCCTTGTCGGTCTTGGAAAGCGTCAGCTTGTAGTGGTCCTCCCCCGTGCGGAAACGGTTGGTGAGGTAGCCGCCCTGCACGATCTCGTCACGGGAGAACGGAAGCCCTGCGTCCCCGTGATGCTCGGCGTAGCGCGCGAGCGCAATGAGCAGCAGTATGATGGTGGTGATGCGCTGCTGGCCGTCGATGAGCAGAAGCGGCGTCACGCCCTGCTCGGACATGGAACCGTCCTGGATGGTCACGATCGAGCCCGTGAAGTGCGTGGACGAGCGCTTGCGCCCCGTACTCAGGATGTCGTCCCACAGCTGCACGCACTGCGTCTCGCCCCACGAGTAGGGCCGCTGGTAGACGGGCACCACAAAGCGCATGTTCATCTCGCTGACAAGGCCCATGATCTTTCGCGAATTGGCGTCCATGCCTGCTCCTCGCTTTCCTGTGATATGTAAGGGTGGGACCCCTACGTATCGATACGAAAGGGTCCCACCCTTACGTATCAGTCGAAGTACTTTTCCCACTTGGCCATCGTGTCGTTGAACTTTGCCGTGATGTCGTCAACCTTCTCCACGGCGGCGCTTGCCTTCTCGGCAGCGGTCACGGGCGTCTTGGGCGCCGGACCCAGCAGGATCGTGGCCGCAAGCTCACCCATGCACGACAGGAAGAACTCCCGCTCCTCCTCCGGCAGCCCGTCCAGGCGCTGCAGCATGAGCGAGAGCGTTCCGTCGCCCAGGCTCTTGACAAGCCCCGAGAAGGTCACCTCGCCGCCTGAGCGCACCACGCGGTAGAGCGTCTCGACAAAGCGCTCGCGCTCATCCACGGACATGCTGCGCAACCAGGCGTTTATTCGCTTGCCCGTGCGGTAGGCGTCATAGCTGAGCGCACGCTCGCGCGCAAAGTCGTTTCCCTCGACCTGCCACGAGAAGGGATCGTGCTGCAGCACGCCCTCGCGCGAGCTGCTCACGATGATGGGGTCGTTACCGTGGCTTCCCAAAAGAAGGCCGATGAGCGACTCGCCCGGCACGGTCTTCTCGACAAGGTCCCAGGCACCGGCCCACGAAGGGTCTGCCACCAGCTCGTCCGTGAAGTCCGGGCCGTCGTGGTCGTAGCAGCGCGCGATGCGCGCGCGGACGGCCGCGTCGCACATCATGGCCGCAAAGACGGCCAGGTTGCCGCCCTTGGAATGGCCGCCCACATAGAGGGGACCGTCGAGCTCGGCCGCGACGCGCTCGAGGTACGCACGGGCCGACTCCTGCGCGGGCACCGTGCGGCGGAAGGCCATGTTGAAGTCTTCCTTCCAGCCAAGGAGCGAGTTGTCGGTGCCGCGCAGGGCCACGTAGGCCTCGCCCGTGGGAAGGAGGAAGGTCGTGGTGGCAAACTGGCGCTCCAGTTCCTGGCTGGACTGCTCCGTGGCCAGGCAGGCGCGCACGTTGAAGAAGCGCGGGCTGGTCGCCACGGCCTGCAGCAGGCGCTCGTGGTTGGCGCCGTTTCCGATGGGCGCCGTGAGCGAGAGGCGCACCTTGCCCTCGTCAAGGTCGATGAGCGCGACCCCCTCGCGCGATGCCGCCTCGGGCACCTCCTCGGGAATCCACAGGTACGAGAGGCACGAGAGCACCAGGCTGTCCACGCGGCAAAGCGGCCGCTCCGCAAACGTCTCTCGGCATCCGCGCACATAGTCGACGATGTCCGCCATGGTCTCTCCTTCTGTTAGGATTGCTCAACTTGCTAGTATCGCACGTGCACAGTACGCCCAACCCGACATTTCCCGGGCGGTTTTGTCGGATTCGGCGAAAAGCGCGCAGCCCTAGATGCGCCCGGAAAAGCCGGGAATGCGCCGCACCGCGTCCACCAGCAGCACCGACCCCACCAGCGTCACCACAAAGGCGAGCAGCTCATACACCCCGAGTGGAAACGCCAGCGGGTCGACCACGCGCACGATGACGTGCAGAAACAGCGGATGCACCACGTAGATGCCAAAGCTCCAGTCGGCGAGAGCCGCCACCAGCGGAAAGCGCTCCACCGGCGCGACCGCATAGCGCGCAAACAGCAGGAACACGAGCACCCCGTACGGCGCGACCAGGCAGTACTCGGGCAGCGCAAGCTCACCATGACCCAAGGCCTGGCATATCAGCAGAAGCGCGAGAGACCCCACGCCAGCCGCCACGCTCCGACCATCCAGCCGCAGGTAGTGCCACGCATACCACCCCAACAGGTAGTAGAACGTGGCGGGCGCCAACCCCACCGGCAGAAACACCGTGCGCTTCAGCAGGTGCAGCACCGTCAGCGTGCCCAGCACGCCCACATACAGCACGGCCAGCACCACCTCGAGCAGACGCCTGTCCTCACGCACGGTCAGCCTGCGCAGCAACGGCGTCAGCAGGTACAGGCCGAGCAGCGCGTACACGTACCACAGGTGCCCCCACGACCGCGCCGTCACCAGGTTGAGCAGGGCCTCCCCCACCACGGCCACGCTCAGGCCACCGTGCGTCACGACGCTTTCGATCAGGCAGAAGAGCAGGCCAAACGTGCAGAGCACAAAGACCATGCGCAGCGCGTAGCGCACCAGGCGCTCCCACCCCACGTCCTTGTCCGGGTCAAGCAGCAGCGCACCCGTCACCATGAGAAAGACCGGCACCGCCCAGCGTCCGCACGCAATCACGAGCGCGCCGCCCACAAACATGCGCACGCTGCCCAGCGCCTCAAAGCCCACGGCGCTGTGCATCGACGTGATCACATGCAGAAAGACGATGGCCACGCAGCCCACGGCGCGCGCCCATTCAAAGCATGCGACGCGGACCCCCTGCTTGGGGGCCGCGTCAGCAGCGATTCTTGCGCGAGAGGATGCGCTAGGCATCGAGCCCTTCCTCGTCAGCCGCGGCGCTCTCTGCCACCTCGACGGCCGCGACGGGCGCCTCGGCAAGCTCCGTCTCGGCGTTGCGCGCGGCAATCTCCTCGGCCGTGAGCACGTCCTCGATGCGCAGGTTGACGCCCGCGACCGCCAGGCCGGTCATGCCCGTGACCTGCTTGACCACGGCCTTCTTCACGTCCTCAAAGACCTGCGGGGCGTACGCGCCGTACTCGATGAGCACCGACACGTTCACGCGCACGGCCGACTCGGGCGTGACCTCCACGGTGACGCCCTTGCGGGCATCGCTTGCGCCAAAGGCGTCCTGCAGGCGGTTGATCCAGCCACCCTTCATGCCCACGACGCCCGGCACCTCGCGCATGGCGATGGCCACGATCTTCTCGATGACGCCGTTGGAGAAGGTAAGGGAGTCCTCGGACTCAAGGTCCTCCTCGTCCTCGACGTCTTCGGTCGTGGCAACGATGTCCTCGCCCTCGGCTGCGGCGGCATCGGCAAGCTGCTCCTCCGCGGTCTCGTCGGCGGCCTTCTCGGCCTTCTTGTCCTCAAGCGTCTCCCACGCAGCGTCCTCAATCACGTTCTCGAGCTCTGACATGGCATCTCCTTCACTCGTTTATCGCGTTGGCCAGGCCACGGGCCTAGCCCTTGTTCCCTCCCAGCAGGCGGCGGATGGCACGCCTGATGCCGCTCTCGCCATCAAAGAACGACCCGATCACGGCGCCACCCGTGACCATGGCCGCTATGAACACCACGCGCCAGACACCGATGGCAAAGACGAGAAGCGCGAGGACCAGCCCCGTGAACGCGCCCAGGGCCGTGTGCTCGTAGCCGGGGAAGTTCAGCGTGAGCCAGGCGGAAAAGCCCCGCGTCGCAGCTGGCACGGAGGCGACGGGAGCAGGCGCGGCGGGAGCCTCGGCAGGCTCGGGCGTAGGTTCGGACTCTGACGCGGCATCGGGCGCAGCGTCGGCGGGCACGTCATCGGCGCCGCCCTCGTCCACAGCGACGGCGGCACCGGCCTCCTCGGCCTCGCCTGCCACCTCCTCGGAGGTGGCCTTCTCCTCGACACCCTCCTCTACCTGCGCATCAGCCAGAACCTCGTCCCGCGGCTCCTCCTCAGGCAGCTCGGTCGTGGCCTCGATCTTCACCTTGGGAGCCTTCGTCTCGGAAGCCTTCGTCTCCTCCATGGGCTACTCCTCCCTGGGCTCGGGCGCCTCGACGGGGCTCGCCATGGGCACCGTGATCTCGGTCGGATGCTCGGCTGCCGCGGGCGCAAGGGGCTCATACGACGCCGGCTCATAGGCCGCGCTCTCGTATTGCGTCACCTCCACGGGCTCGGCAACGTCCAGGTAGTCAGGCTTGGGATCGAGCGAGTCCGGCTCCACGAACTCGATCACGATGCGGTCGATGCTCTTGCCGCAGAGCGCCGCCAGCCCCTCCTCGAGCCGCGCGTGGAGACGCGCGCCCTCCTCCGTCACATTGATCGCATGGGCCGGGCGCACGCGCACAAACACGCGCACGTGGCCGCGACGCTTGGCCACCACCGTGACGCGCTCGGCAAAGTAGTCGTGGTCCTCCTCGACGATGTGCGCCGCCTGAGACGAAATGGCAGCCGTGGTCACCGTGACCTCGTCGCCGCTCTGCTTGGTGACGACCACCGTCTTGGACTTGCTGGGGCTAAAGATGGCGCGGCCCAGCGTGATGAGCACGCCTAGGGCGGTCACGCCGAGGGCCACCTTGACCATGGTGGCATACCAGACGGTCGACATGAGGGCGGTGGCGCCGCGCGTCCAGGGGCCAAACCACGGCAGCGCGAGCGTGGTCAGTGCGATGATGCCGGCAATTCCAAAAATGAACAGGCAGATGCGCTTGAAGGCATTCATGTGCCTTGCCCCCTTTGACGTCGAGCGTGCGGTGCGGCCGCGAGGCCTGCGTCTAGGATAACGCTTCCTCAAAATGGGAATGCTCCCTTTTCTGTAGTTGGCCTCACTTTGGGCCCGCACCCAATACGAAAGGGCCCTAACGACACAAAAGGGTCCCACCCCTTTGTGCGGTTACCCCTTTGTGCGGTTTTGCACGTCCAGTCACTGCACCTGCCGTTTTGCTCCCTCAAGGTATAGAATATTCAGGTTGCACAATAAGGAGGAGACACATGGACGAGCAGTTTGGCGGCACGAGTCCCAAAATCGACTACCTATACCTGCCCGACAACGACCTTGATACAACCGGAAAGATCGAGGTCACGCAGGAGATTCCCGCAGTGAGCGACCTTGGGTCCACCGGGGAGTTCCTCCTTGCGGACGAGGACCTCATCACGCCCGTCGTTGCCTCTCCCATCCGCACCGACGGCACGGAGGCCGAGGTCTATGGCCTCGACATCCCCAAGCCCACCTATGACGGACGCCCCGCCATGGCGCGGCCCTCTTCGCCGCTGCCGCTTCCCACCTGGGCAATCGCCGCGCTGGTGGGTGGCCTCGTGGTCATCCTGCTGGGCACACTGGTCATTCCCCGCTGCACCGCCCCCAAGCAGAAGGAGACGCCCAAGCCCGCGGCCGTGGCCGTCGAGAAGGTCGAGCCCGAGGTCGAGCCGGCGCTTTCCGCAGACGACGTGAAGGCGCTTGTCGGCTCGCTTTCCTACGACGGCGCCGACGTCAAGGTCGCCACGGCCGACGTGGCGGTCGAGGTCAAGGACGGCCACGTCGTGGTCCTGCACACCCTCCAGTCGGTGGACGGCGTTGACGCCGCAGGCCTGGTAAACGACTCGAGCCGCCGCGCGGTGGCGCTCGCCAGCGGCCTGACCAAGCAGCGCGTGGACGCCGCCAAGGACCAGGAGGGGACCGAATTCTCCAAGCTCACCTGGATCGTGCGCCTCTCGGACGGCAGCGTGCTGCTCGCCATTGACGAAGCTGGCGGCGAGCTGCGCAAGGCCGAGGGCACGTTTGGCCTGATCGCAGGCGCAAAGGGCTATGTCCTCTCCCCCGACCTGCTCGCCGCGCTTGGTGACGGTTCCGGACTGTCCGCGCAGGCAGGCGAAGCGCTCACCGGCATCAATGGGGACGCCATCTCCGCCACGGCAGCCTTCCCGCACGAGGAGCCCGAGCCCGAGGCCCAGCCCGAGGCCCAGCCCGAGGAGACGTACACCGAGGAATACACCGAGCCCGAGTACGTCGAGGAGACCTACTACGAGGAGACCACGTACGTCGAGCCCACCTACACAGAACCCGCTTACACCGAGCCCGCGTATACCGAGCCTGTCGCCGAGGAGCCCACGTACGAGGCGCCCGCAGACGCCGGCGGATACGAGGAGTTCAGCTACCAGGGCGACGGCGAAGGCGAATAACCTCCGCCGACTCAAAGGGGTGGGACCCTTGTGAGTCATTTTGACTCACAAGGGTCCCACCCCTTTGAGTCAGGCATGTTCGCTATACTAGTGGCATTTCGTGCAGCTTCGAGTTCAGGGCGGAGGTAGCCACCGCCCCCGGGCGTGGCGCAGACTATGGCTCTCACGAACAAAGAACAGCAGCTGAAACGTAGCCTTCCCTATACAAAGACCGCTGGGTCGCTCGTCCGGAGCGGCGTCGCGACGCTTTTGTCGGCAACGCTCGTGGCTGGCACCGTCCTTCCCTCGACCGCGCTCGCGGTGGAGGGCAAGCAGACCGCCTCGGGGCAGACGGCCAGCCAACAGGCAAAGAGCAGCCAGCTCGCGGAGCTCAAGGCGTCGCTCGACGCCGCGCGCACCAAGCTGGACGCCGCAAAGAAGGAGGTCGACGCCAAGAAGCCCGCGGTCACGGCGGCAGAGGACGCCTACGCCAAGGCAAAGGACGCCGCCGCCACGGCAACCGCCAAGGCCGACGAGGCAAAGAAGCTCGCCCTCGACAAGCTGGCCGAATACCAGCAGAAGGCTCAGGCAGCCGCCGATGCCGCGGCAAACACCGCCAAGGACGGCCAAGCCGCAGCAGAGGCTGCCCAGACCGCTGCAGACGAGGCAGCCACCAAGCAGAAGGACGCGCAGGCGGCCCTCGCCACGGCAAGGGAGACTGCGGATGCCGCCGCCAAGGCAGCCACCGACGCCGATGCCACCGACAAGAAGATCGCCACCGCCAAGGACGAGGCCGACGCAGCCGCCAAGGCCCTCGCGGACGCGCAGGCCGCGGCCGAAGCCGCCCAGGCAGAGGCCCAGAAGGCGACCGATGCCGCAACGGCGGCGCAGGCAACGCGCGACCAGGCGGTCTCTGACCTCGCCACCGCAGAGTACGAGCTCACCGAGGCCGAAGGTGCCGTAAGCGCCGCGCAGGACGCGCTCGACCAGGCCCAGGAGGCCTATGACGCGCGCGTCGCCGAGCAGACGCCCGAGAACATCGCCGCCGCAAAGGCCGCCCTCGATGACGCCCAGGCAGCCCTCGCAGCCGCGCAGGACGCCCAGAAGGCTGCCGAGCAGGACCTCGCCGACAAGCAGGCAGCCCAGAAAGCCGCCGAGGAGGCCCTCTCCCCCGTCCAGCAGGAGCTCAGCGCAAAGCAGGAGGCCAAGGCGGCAGCAGATGCGGTCGCAGCCGACGCCCAGGCGGCCCTTGCCACCGCGCAGGAAGCCCTCAACGCGCAGCAGGAAGCCGTGAACGCGGCGCAGGCAGCGCTCGACCAGGTCGGCGCCGACATCGCTGCTGCCAAGCAGGCGCTTTCCGACGCGCAGCAGACCGTCGCCAATGCCGAGCAGGCAAAAGCTGACGCCGACGCCAAGGTCACCGCAGCGCAGGCCGCCGTCGACGAGGCCCAGGCAGCCTACGACGCCGTCGCCGCCCGCGCCGGCGCGGGCTCGGTCGCCTTCTTTGAGAATCAGGGCGCCTCGGGCGTGGCAAAGTTCTTCAACGGCAACTCGGCCTACCAGGCCGTGACCTCCATGGGCGCCGCTGGCGACGCCACGAGCATCGACAACATGCTTGCCGCGCTGGATTACATCGACTACTGCAACGGCATCCGCAAGAAGCTGGGGCTCAAGGAACTCACCGTCACGCATCAGCTCATGGCCGAGGCTCAGGGCCGGCTCAACCAGAGTGCAGGCAAGACCGAGCACGCTGCCGCCACGTCTGGAGAGACCAACGAAGGCGAAAACCTCGCATGGGGCCACAAGACGCCCAAAAGCGCATATGAAAGCAGCAACGGAAGCTGGTACACAAAAGAGAAGGCGGCCTTTGATGCTGCCGTCAAGAGCGGCAACTACCCTGGCATCGAGGTCTGGGGCGACTACACCAAGCCGTCCAGCTTCAACTCCTATAAGGTTTTTGAGACCTACCCCGACCTTTACCAGAAGGTTGGCCACTACCTCAACGTGGTGGATCCAACGTTTTCCACCACGGGCTTTGCGGTCAACACCTCGAGCAAAGCATTGCATGGCATAGCGCTCGGCCAGACCTTCGGCACCGGCAAGGGCACGTCCGTCGCCGACTACCGAAAGGCACTCAAGGCCTACTGCGACACCTCCGCCGCACAGAAGAAGCTAGACGACGCCAAGGCCGCCCTTGCGACCGCACAATCTGACGCCCAGGCAACGGTTGATGCCATCGAGGCAGCAAAGGCAGCAATTCCGCAGGCGGAGGAGACCCTCAAGGCCGCCGAGGACTCCCGCCCCGCGGCAGAGCAGGCGCTTGCGGACGCTCAGGCTGGTCTTGCTGATCCGCAGGCCGCCGTGAATACCGCTCAGGCTGAGGCAGATACTGCCCAGGCAGCGGTTGCCGCAGCGCAGACAGAGGTCGACACTGCCCAGGCAGCCGTGGACGAGAAGCAGGCAGCTGTCGACGCCGCCAAGGCAGACGTGATCGCAGCCGAAGAAGCCGCCACCGCTGCTGCCAGCGCCACGAACGACGCGCAGGCAGCAGCAGACGAAAAGCAGGCCACCTACGACGCGTTGACCAGCACAGAAGACACCGAGCGCCTCCGTAAGGAGGTTGACCAGGCAAAGACCGCGCTCGAGGACGCAAAGAAGGCGCAGGCCACGGCCACGCAGGCAAAGGCGGATGCCCAGGACGCGGCCAACGCAGCCGAGGCAGCCCTCACTGAGGCCCAGGCGGCCCGCGACAAGGCCACGTCCGCACAGGCAGACGCCGACGCCACGGTGACCGCCGCGCAGGCAAAGGCAGACGAGGCCCAGAAGGCCCACGACGACCTCAAGGCCCTGGCCGACGCCGCAACGGAAGCGCAGGCCGCCCTCGACGCCGCCCAGAAGGCCGCAGACGAGGCGACCACCGCAAAGGAGGCCGCCGACAAGGCCCTGACCACCGCAAAGGATGACGCGGCCTACGCGCAGGCAGCCAGCGATGATACCCAGGCCTACCTCAAGCAGGCCCAGACCTACGTGGCCGACACCTGCCTTGCCCAGGGCTTCGTAGAGAAGGACGCCGCCCAGACGAACCTCACCCCGCAGGCCGAAGCCGACGCGACCGCCCGCGCCAAGACCGATGCCGCAGCGCTCAACCCCTACTTTGAGCAGGCACTTTCCGCGCAGACAGAGGCCGATGCGGCCGAGAAGGCACGCGCCAAGGAAAACGACAACCGCACCGCCGTCGTGGACGACTACAACGCCTCCGTGCGCACGTACAACGCCGCGCTCAAGGACTACCAGGCAGCCAAGGCGCTCTACGACGCCGCGTCCTCGCACACCACCAACCCCGAAAGCGGAACCAAGACCGCCAGCAACGCGGTAAAGGAGGACGGCCGCAAGAAGCTCCCGCAGACCGGAGACACCGTGGTCGCAGCTGCGCCGGTGGCTGGCGCCGGCATCCTGGCCCTACTCGCTGGGCTGTTTGCCAAAAAGAAGCAACGACAAGACGCGCAGGCATAGCGTACAATAGCCGGGAGGCCTCGCAAGGGCCTCCCGGTTTGCCATGAACAGATTTGAAACGGAGCACACCATGGCGCGTCACTTCAAGAGCGACGACACTACCTCGGCATCGCGCAAGCCCGCGCGCGAGATGCGGCTTTCGGAGGGGACCGAGTCCATCCGCGTCCTGACAGCAAAAGACGTCCGCCCCGAATGGGAAGAGAAGGACCACAGCGGCCTGCGCACCTTCCTGGGCGCGCTCGTGGGCGTGCTGGCACTTCTCGCCATGGCGCTTGCCGTGCTGGGCTTTGTGCTCAACGGGTCCATCTCGCTCAGGGGCAACGACAAGACCGCCAAGCAGAGCCTGGCCCAGGCAACGGAGGGCGAGCCCTTCTACATGCTCATCGTGGGCACGGACTCGCGCGAGGACGACTACACCGGCAGAAACGACGCGCTCATCCTCACGCGCGTCGACCCCGCCGAGGCAAAGATCACGCTCGTCTCGATTCCGCGCGACACCATGGTCTACGTCGGCGGGACCGAGTCGGTGGAGAAAATCAGCGCAGCGTACGCCTACTATGGTGCGACCTCAACGATCGAGACGGTGTCTGCGTTTACCGGCGTGCCCATCAGCCACATCATGAAGGTGAACTTTGCCGGACTCGAGCGCGTGGTGGACCAGATGGGTGGCCTGACGATTGACGTGCCGGCATCGGCCGAGGTGGGCAATGGCAGCGTGACCCTCGAGGCAGGCGTGCAGGAGCTGGACAGCGATACCGCGCTGGGCTACCTGCGGGAGGGCAACGTGACCTCGGTCAGCGACCTGGCAACCGCGCAGATGCAGCGGCTCGTGGTCTCGGCCCTCATCAAGCAGGTCATGGCCACTCCCCCGTCGCAGCTGCCTCAGCTGGTCACCGCGCTGGCGGGGAGCGTCTCAACCGATCTTTCCCTGCCTGACCTGGCCAAGCTAGCGCTGCAGTTCCGCGGTAAGGAGCTGACCATCTACACGGGGATCACGCCGAGCTACACCTTTACGCAGGACGGCTTTAGCCACGTGGGGACCATGTTTGACGAGTGGCGCGACGAGATGAAGCGCGTCGACGCTGGGCTTGACCCGCTTGACGCCGAGGCGACGATCCCCGAGCCGCAGGCGTCTGACGAGAACCTGGGCGCCGCCAACAACTGCGCCGCCCCGCAGGACTACAAGGAGCTTGCCGCGCAGGCGCTGGCAGGAGCAGGCGCTGAACAGTAGCCGCGGAACGGGCAATGCCGTTGGGTGTTCCAGCCACGCGAATGTTAACCGCCAAGCAGCACGGAAAACGGCCAGTCCAAGCCACGTCAACCGACGGATGGCACGGATAACGTCCCGAATCGAGGGGATATCCATGCCGTTCTTCGGTCGACACAAGCATGCGGTCAGCTATCCATGCCACTTGACGGTCAACCACTAAAGGGCAAGGGCCGTCAAAGACCCAGAGCCCCCCTCACTTCCCCACGCCCGCGCAATGTTCCTCACCCACGCCCTCGCCACCTCGTCAGCGATCCCACATGCCGGAGAAGTAGCTGCTCGCGCTACAAATGACCAACGAGATAGAAGCGCCCGCCACCTTCAAGCCCGCAGCCCACATTGCAACCACCGACGAAGTGCGCGAAATCTCTGCCCAAGACCCACTGCAGGCCATCTTGACAGGCCATTTCAACGACTACAACGTACCTGACCTCGTCAGCCTTGCGCTCAAGTTCCAGGGGAAGGACCCGATCATCTACTCCGCCGTCTGCCCGAGCTATGGCTACTGGGAGGGCGACGTCAGCTACGCCGGCACCATGTACAAGGAGTGGCAGGCCATGATGAAGCGCGTGGATGCCGGCCTTGACCCCAACGACGAGTCGGCGGCAATCCCGGAGCCGCAGGCCTCGAGCACGAAGCCCGGCGCGGCAAGCAACTCTGCCTCTCCGCGCAACTATGAGGAGTATCTCGCGCAGGCCAGTCCCATGACCACCGAGGATGTGGCCGCTGCGGAGTAAGGACGGCTACCATAGCGCCCAATCAGACAAAAAGACACCCCAAAAGGTCGGGTTCGGTAGAGAAGATTCCTCTTCCAGCTATCCTCTGAGCCCAAGCTCAGCTGCAGCAGGTTCGGCAAGCTTGAACCGCAGCGGCCTTCTGCTCGCCGCGACAACGATGCCCTTCTCTTCCAAGCTCTTCGTGTAGACTCGCGATTGCTGCGTGCTAAGCCGGATATATTCAGCAACTTCCTGCTGGGGAGCCTCTGGAAACGCGGCAAATAGGTCAAGCTGCGCAAGCATGTAGACAATGCCCAGCTCCTTCTCTGAGAGACCTCTTACCTCTCCAAAACGGGGCAAGTCCTCGTTTATCTGTTCGAGCCTCTTGGCCTTCTCCGAGAGGCCTGAATCTAATTCACTTTGAGCAATCCTCACGTTTTCCAGCATGTTCATCACGAAATGAGTCAGCTCTCCATGATTAAGCGGATGCTCAGCCTCCCTGAAGGACCGATAGTAAGCATCGCGATTTGCAGCAATCACACGTGAGAGCGACAAGGACGTTAGGATCGATAGGGGGCTGCTCAAGTACAGTGCCAGCAGATACCTGCCCGTTCTTCCATTTCCGTCATAGAACGGATGGACGTACTCAAAGATAAAGTGACTCACGATTGAGCTAAACGTTTCCGGCATCTCTTCTGAGCCTGCTACAGCAAGCATTTTCTCTATTCCAGATACGATCTCTCTTTCTGGATAGAGCCCTTCGTGCACAACCCTGCTTCCCGGCCCAATAATGTCAACCTTGTCCTTTCTAAACAGCTTTCCATCGGGACGATCAGTCACGTCAAGAGGCTCACCGTCCATGACGCTGTCATAGATGAGCCGAATGTCCTCAGGTTTAAGCGGCTTCGGCTGCTGCTGATCGGTCAGGCCGATATAGAGCTTTGCCAGCTCTCTAAACCTCTTCTGCTGTAACGGGTCTTTTACCGGGCTGTCGGACTGAAGCAACTCGTTGATCTGCCTTCTTGTGCTGTATACACCCTCCAGCTCGTTGGTGCTGACCACCTCGTCAACAACGAGACCGCGGATCATCGCCCATTGCGCGATAGGGGGAAGCTCCCTCAGCTGCGTAGTTATTCGCCTTTCGTGTCTTAGCACTTGCTCATTCAACAGCGATAGCTCCCTAGGCACAGCCAAAAACAGCTCTCCTGCTGGGGTATCCATTCCCGTGCGAAAGGTTGACTCGGCCTCGATGCGCTGCCTTGCCAGCGTATCGGCATTCGAATACCTTTCTGTCGAAGCGTCTTTATAGAAGAGAGTGCGCAGAGACTCGTACGCCATCTGCCGACGTCCTTTCTTTCGTGCTTTCATAAATAAGGAGCCTTGAATGATACTCTTATTTATGGAATATAGCGTTTTCCATAAATAAGAGTATAGCAAACTGCTCATAAGTTGTGGAAAAGCCAGTTTGTCAAAAACAACGCTTCAGCAGAGAGGGGTGTTGGCGTTGACCGCTAAACGGCACGGGTAGCAGTCTGCTCAAGCCATGTTGACCGACAAGCGGCATGGATAATTGCCTGAATCGAACAGTTATCCATGCCGTTTGTCGGTCTTTGACCCGCGCATTCCCTCACGCCCCGCGGCACGGCCTCAGTACCAGTCATCGTCAAAGTCGCCGCGCTCCCAGGCCTCAAGCTCGGCAATCCAATCGGACTGTCGCTCCTTTATCTGCGTGCACAACGCCCGATACTGCTCCTGGGTCACGACGCCCTGCCACACCATGCACCTATAGAACTTCTTGATGCTTGCGGCCGTCGACTTGATCGAGGCCTTGGAAGACCACATGCAGTCATGGATGAAGAAGTTTCCAAGGAAGCCCTCAAGCAGATCGATTCCCTCCTGCACTGAGGCGTTCCCCATCCGCGTAAGGTAGGTGTTGAGATAAAACTCCACGTTAAAGAGGTGATTCTCGATGGTTTTCTCCTTGAGGCCCTGGCCATGCAGATACGTGGCAAAGGCCGCAAGGCTGGCGTCCTTGTCCGCCCTTGACCTGCCGCCGTCCTTGAATGCTGAAAGGAGAGAATCCGGAGAAGCGCCCGCACCATAGTCCGATACACCGCCAGGGATCACCGTAAAACCGGCGGCCTGCGCACGCTCACTCGTTGCCGGCGGCACGAGCACCTTCCCAAAAGCCGCAAGTTGAGCCTCACACGGCATCGAGGACACGTCTGTGCGAGCCCAGTCCTGCCAGTGGGCCAGCCGCTTGTTTGCCTCGCGCTTGGAGAAGTGCTCAAAGCCCTGGCCCTCTCCCCAATTCTTCAGCCACTCGTGGTCCTCGTGGGAAGGGTCGCCCAGCACCCGCAAGAACTGCTCGAAACCACCCTCGCCGCCAACATCCTCTGGAGGCGCGTCACCGTCGCCGTCCCAGCAGAAAGGTACGTCCGAGGAAAACGACTCCTTCTGGTTGAGCACGGTTATGCGAATCTCCCAGCCGTCGCCATAGTCGTAGGAATAGACCATCTCGCGCGTCTGGGGAAGAAGGTCGTCCAGGTAGGTGGTGGCAGCGTTGAGCCATCGCGGTTGCGATTCGCCTGGCATCTGCCACTCGTCTCGGGGGTCGCCTCCCGTCCCGTAGTCGGGCCACGCAATGAACAGGTTCTCGCCATTGCTGGTGAGCCTGAAGTCATACAGGTGGTAGTTCAGCCAATTGAGGCAGGCCTGAATCTGCGTGTGGAAGTCCTCGAACGTGGTGTGCATGGGAACGAGCAGCGTGCGCATGCAGTGCAGGCTCGAAAAGTCAAAGCGCAAGTGGAGTCGGAAAAACCGCTGTGGCTGGGGATCGGGGTCGAGGCTGATGCCATATGCGTCCAGCAGCTCGCGAGCGTGCCGGATGCCGTCCTCGGTGAGGGTCATCGTCTTTGAGCGCCTGCCAAATTGCAGGTAGCCGTCCTCTTGGAGCGTGTCAAGCGTGTCAAAGTCGTAGTCCTTCCAGGCAACCGCGTGCGCAAACGAACCCTTGCCCTCGGTCCACGAGCTGAGCGACGCAAGCATGAGCGTGAGGTCGTACCTGAGCGAACTGCGGTCCATGGCCCCTCCTGACGGCTAGCTTCTCCTGCCTTGGTTTGCTTGATTTGTCCATAGGGTAGCATGCGCCTCTGCTGCCAGGAGCTGCAAACGATGACAAGACCTGCTCAAGCGTATGTTCCCGAAGCTGCAGGCCTCGAGCAGGAGAGGCCCATGACCACCGAGGATGTAGCCGCGGCAGAGTGAGGGCCGACTTCAAGAGGGGTTGCTTACGGGAACCTATTGTTGCTTAGTGACGATTGCGACAGGCGGCGGGAACACAATTGCGCTTGATGACGCTGGCAAGAAGCGGGTGGGCGTTTCTCGAGACCACTATCCCTCTTGGTGACGATTATCAGGCCCGAAATGGCCCTTTTCGGCCCGGGACAAGCCTCCCAAGTGGCACCAAGCCGAATTACGTTCCAGCGAGTCACCCGAATTGTCACAAAGCGCAAAATCGTTTTCAAACTGCCTCGGTAGGCGAAACTTGCCGGAGCGGCTATCAACAATGCGGCAAATAGTAAGGCCTGAGAGACCTTCACCTTCAAACGTAGTGCGCAGGAACCGTCCCGCAATAACGTCAGCCTTACGCAGTCTCGTGTACGGCGTAAAGAAGATGGGATCATCCACGATATTGGCCCTTGGAACCACGAGGGCCTTGGCGTCGACGAGCTTCTGGATACAGACTGCTTCGGCCGTGCCCTCACAAGAGAAGAGCACGTAGCTCGAACGAAGGAGGCGTCGCAGCTCGTCCCTATCCATTCACATGCTCCCGCACGTACTCACGCATGGCTCTCACGTCTGGGTAACGTGGCATCGTACCCTTAACCAGCTCAGACATCACCACTTCGCTCTTCTTGACCTCTATGCGGCTCACTCGGTCGGAGTACTTGACCACCTCGGTTCGCAAGTTGGCGTCACGGACCAGCAGATAAACGTTGTCTTTACGATGCAGCGTATCGAGCAACTCCGGATAGTGTGTGCTGAAGATGAGCTGAGCCCCATGTGGGTTCGTCACGGGCGAAGCAAATAAGTCGATGACAGTGGCCACGAGCGAGCGGTTGATCCCCTCCTCCATCTCGTCTACAAGGAAGTATCCCCCACATGAAAGTATCCCGATAGCCTTGTTGACCATCTCGACGCCAAACACCGTACCTCGAGAAAGGATGGACAGCGCAGCGTTATGGTTAACGGTTCTCTCGGTCTGACCAAAGAACTTAAGATTGTACACCTCGTTCTCAGCATCCCACTCGAGACGTTCCACGCTGGCATCGAAGGCTTGAACGATGGGAGTTGGCAGCGTGTGTTCCGGCAGCTCCCTTGTGGGAACCTCCACACCGACACGGGCACGGCCGGTCACCACCGAAACAATGGACCTCTCAGGCCCGAGCAGGTTGAGCTCATCCTCCGTCAGCGCAAGCTGCTCTCCCGCGGCACCGTTTCGGCGCCGAATGACCGACGCATGCTGTTTGAAGACCTGTAGGTCCGCCAGCATCGACCGATTGACCCGTGGAGCAGTCAAAACCCAAAGGGTCTCGTCCGCATAGGTCAACCCATCCGGCAGGTAAGACCATCGCTCACGCGAACCGGAACGAACGAAGATGGACTCCACAAGATAGAAGTGCCCCTCATGCCAAAACACCGCCTCGAGCGTAAGCTCCTTCTCAATCCTGCCAATGAACGTGGCTCGGCCCCGGAAGCCACGCATCATGACCTCACCAGTAAGCGAGTCAAGCGCTAGGCGGATGAGCTCGAGCGTAGTGGTTTTTCCAGATGCGTTTACACCAGAGATGCCAACCACATTCTGCGAGTAAATTGAGGTGGTATCACCAACGAGAGTCACATCTTGAACTAACGTGCCTCCATCAAGCTTGGGTACTCTGTCTGCAGCAAAGAAATCCAGTTCCAGATAGTTATCTTGGTAAAGAGGGAACCCCTTAAAGACCAGTTTGAGAAGTCTCATCCGCCAAACTCTTTCTACACTGATAAACACTGTATATGTTTATTAGTGTAGCCCACTGGGTATAGTAGTCACGAGAGGATGCGGCAAACGGCGCGCATCCTAGTCTTAACGCAGCAGGGGGAGGTGATGCAAATGCCAAAGACCATAAGGCCGGGTGCCTCGACGCCTGTATCCGGACAGTACGTCGAGGTTGGCCCGCGCGGCGGTGTACACGGCTCGAGTGAGATCACATCAGTAAGCGGCAAGCCCATGCCGCCAACCAGTAAGCCAAATTGCAGTTGGCAACTGGTTGATGCAACCAAACACAAGCAATAGGCCGAGCACCACGTCGTTGCCCCGGACGTTAAACGGGGCTTTATCATCATAAGCGAGAATTGCTCGGCTTGTAACCTCGGTGGCCAACTCAAGAGCTGAATACGGGATAGAGTGATCGACTTGCGCTCGTTACTAGTCTCGCAGGCGATCTCCAAGTCGTCACGTCCCTCCCCCAGAGCCTGCGCAACTCATCAATCTGCGACATGTCTAGAGTTACCCTTCCCGTAGGCCTTCCGTTTCAAGTGCTTGGACACCCTTGCTAAGGAAGCTGCGACGCCTCGGGCGACGAGCGTGCCGCGCCTTCGTAAGGGTAGAGAATTCCCCGTATGGGCGTGGGGAATTCCGTTTGTGAATGCCGGTCGGGGTAGCCGAGCTCCGCTATCGTGTCGGCGTAGCTATGGTCGAATCTGATGAATGTCTCTATCGCGATTCTTCTCTGCTCCTTGCTGTACATGCGGCGTCCTTCCCGTTCCGATTTGGTCCAGGATTACCACCGCAGTCCC
>CADBRX010000067.1 GCA_902797175.1 uncultured Coriobacteriaceae bacterium
AACTCGCCCCTGGGCTTCATGGTCGTCATGTTCATGTACTGCTTCCTGTACTCCATGGGCATCTCCTCGTGGGTCCTCACCCCGGTCGTCACGCCCATCTTCCTGTCCAACGCCGAGGCCAACATGGCCCTCGCCGAGGCCGGCACCGCAACCAACGCCACGCTGGCCATCGCCACCGACGCCACCGTGTACTCCGCCTACCTCTGGATTGGCGGCATCGGCTGCACCATGACCCTGGTGCTCATGATGGCCTTTATGGCAAAGTCCGCCCAGCTCAAGACCCTCGGTCGTGCCTGCCTGATCCCCGCCATCTTCAACATCAACGAGCCCGTGGTGTTTGGCACCGTCGCATGGAACCCCATCATGATGGTCCCCATGTGGCTTCAGGGCATCGTGCTCCCGCTCGTGACGTTCCTGTTCACCAAGGTCATCCCGCTGGCCCCCGTGCCCTCGATGCTCTTCAACATGTGGTACTGCCCGTTCCCCATCGCCACCTGGCTCACCACGGGCTCCATCATGGGCATCGCCCTCATGGCGATCAACTTCGCCCTGTCCTGGCTCATCTGGATGCCCTTCTTCCGCACCTACGACAAGCAGCTCGTGGAGAAGGAGACCGCCGAGGCCGAAGAGGACGATGACGACGACTGGTCGTTCTAGAACCAACTGGCGGGGCCGAGGTGTTGGCCCCGCCTCCCCTTACCGTGTAACGTACAGGCTGTCTAGCCAATCAGATTAGGAGAGAACCATGGGTGAGGAAGAGATCAGCAAGACGACGCAGGATGCAATGACCATTCTCATGGCCGCCGGCGAGGCGCGCGCAGAGGTGAAGGCCGCCTACGAGGCCATCGCGAGGGGCGACCTGGAAGAGGCCCAGGAGAGGATTGCCGCTGCTGACGCCAAGATCATCGAGGCGCATCACGTTCAGACCGACCACATCCAAGGCGCCTTCCGCGGCGAGCCCCAGGAGTATGACCTGCTGTTCAGCCATGCCCAGGACACGCTCATGACCATCTATTCGGAGATCATCGTCTCCAAGCAGCTCTACCAGGTGTTCAAGTCGCTCGACGAGCGCATCGCGAAGCTCGAGAGGGGCGAGTAGCCATGGCCGAGGCACGTCCTCACGTCCCGACGGGATTTCCCGAGGGATTCCTCTGGGGTGGCGCCTTCGCGGCCAACCAGATGGAAGGCGCGTACGACCAGGGCGGCAAGGGCCTCTCCATCGCCGACTTCAACGAGTACCTTGCCGACGTGCCGCCCGAGAAGCGCTACAACGGCGAGATGACCACGGCGTACATACGAGACGCCATCGCCTCCACTGAGGGCCGCATCTTTCCCAAGCGCTGGGCCATCGACTTCTACCACACCTTCCGCGATGACCTCAAGCTGCTTGGCAAGGACGGGCTGGGCCTGAAGACCTATCGCACGTCCATCTGCTGGGCACGCATTTTCCCGAACGGCGACGATCCCGAGCCGAACGAGGAGGGCCTAGCCTTCTACGACGAGCTGATTGACGAGATCGTCGCGAACGGCATGGAGCCCATGATCACCATGTCACACTACGAGATGCCCGTCAACCTGGCGCTCAAGTACAGCGGCTGGTACTCACGCGAGCTCATCGACCTCTTCGAGCACTACGCGAAGGTACTGCTTGACCGCTATCACGACCGCGTGAAGCTGTGGATTCCCGTCAACCAGATCAACCTGGTGAGCGTCGAGTCGTTCAACCACCTTGGCGTGTGCGAGGACAAGGTAGGGAACCTCCTTGAGGCCCGCTACCAGGCGGTCCACAACGAGCTGGTTGCCTGCGGACGCGTGGCTCGCTATGCGCACGAGCACTACCCCGACGTGCAGATCGGCTGCATGAACTGCGGTGGCCCAACCTATCCCGCCACCCCGAACCCGAAGGACAACCTCGGCAACCTCCTGCACGTTCAGATGGACTTCTTCTGGTACATGGACGTGCTCATGCGCGGCACCTACCCCGGGTACGCCCTGCGCTACTTCGCCGACCAGGGCTGGGACATCAAGTTTGGGGAGCACGACCTCGAGGACCTGGCCAACCCCTGCGACTTCATGAGCTTCTCGTACTACTACAGCCGCGTGAGCGACTGGGACTGCTGGACGAGCGGCCGAGGCGATCGGGTGAACAAGGCCCTGCCTGCAAACCCCTGGGGCTGGAGCATCGACCCCGACGGCCTTCGCAATGCGCTCAACCAGTATTACGACCGCTACCAGTGCCCCATCTACATCACCGAGTGCGGCATGGGCGCCTACGACAAGGTTGAGGATGGCAAAGTGCACGACCCCTACCGCGTCGAGTACTTCAGGAGCCACATCCAGGCCATACGCGAGGCAATCCTTGACGGCGTTGACCTGCGAGGGTTCTATGCTTGGGGACCGCTTGACATCGTGAGCTGCTCCTCGTCCGAGATGGAGAAGCGCTACGGCTTCATCTACGTAGACCTCGACACGTATGGCAACGGCACGGGCAAGCGCCTCAAGAAGGACAGCTTCGACTGGTACCGTCACGTCATCGACACCAACGGCGAGGAGCTGTAGTGAGACGCCTGACCTTGCATGTGCGCAACGGCGTCGGCCTCCACGCCCGCCCTGCCGCCGAGCTTGCCGCGTGTGCCTCTCGGTTCTCGTGCTCCATCACGCTGAGCGCGCAGGGCGGCAGCTGCGACGCGAAGAGCATTTTTGCCATCCTCGCGCTTGACGTCGAAGACGGCGTCCAAGTCACGCTGGTCTGCGATGGCATTGACGAGGACGAGGCCGCCGAGGCA
>CADBRX010000068.1 GCA_902797175.1 uncultured Coriobacteriaceae bacterium
ACCGTGGCGGCCGCATCTATCATGGCCGCGTCAAGGCTCTGGCAGACGGCGCCCGCAACGCGGGCCTCAAGTTCTAAGGAGGGGTTTTCATGCCTCGTGATCGCAAGCAGCAGCGCAGGGAGGAAACCGACCTCCAGGAGCGCGTCGTCTATATTCACCGCGTGTCCAAGACCGTCAAGGGCGGTCGCCGCATGTCCCTGCTCGCTCTGGTCGTCGTGGGTGACGGCAAGGGCAACGTGGGCATCGGCATGGGCAAGTCCGCCGAGGTGCCCCTGGCCATCCAGAAGGGCGTCGAGGACGCAAAGAAGAACATGTTCCATGTGCCCGTCACCGAGCACGGCACCATTCCGCACGACGTCGAGGGCCACTATGGCGCCGGCCGCGTGCTGATCAAGCCGGCTATCGAGGGTACCGGCGTCATCGCCGGCGGCCCCGTCCGTCCGCTCTTCGAGCTTGCCGGCATCACCAACGTGCTCTCCAAGTCCCTGGGCACCAACAACGCCCTGAACATCATCAAGGCGGCCGCCGACGGCCTGCAGCAGCTCTCCAGCCCCGCTGAGACTGCCGAGCGCCGTGGCATCACCGTCAAGGAGATGTTCAACGGGAAGGAGGCATAATCGCCATGGCAGACAAGCTCAAGATCAAGCTCGTGCGCAGCGCCGTCGCGTCGGTCAAGAAGGACCAGACCCTGACCTGCCGCGCCCTGGGCCTCCGCAAGATCGGCGACACCGTGGAGCAGCCCGATAACCCGTCCATCCGTGGAATGATCTTCAAGGTCAAGCACCTTGTCGAGGTCGAAGAGAACTAGGAGTCACCAGATGCAGCTCAATGATCTCACTCCCGCGGCTGGTTCGACCAAGAACCGCAAGCGCGTCGGCCGTGGCAACTCTTCTGGCCACGGTACCTTCTCTGGCCGTGGTATGAACGGCCAGCTTTCCCGCTCCGGCGGCGGCAAGGGCAAGGGCTTCGAGGGCGGCCAGCAGCCGCTCGCCATGCGCCTGCCTAAGCTCCCTGGCTTCATCAACCATGGTCGCGTCGAGTACGCGCCCGTGAACGTCGCCCGTCTTGAGGCGCTCTTTGCCGACGGCGACACCGTCGATGCCGAGGCCCTCGTGGCCAAGGGCGTCATCAAGCACGAGTACATTCCTGTCAAGGTCCTCGGCGACGGCGAGCTCACCAAGAAGCTCACGGTCAAGGTGGACAAGGTCTCCGCCTCCGCACAGGCTAAGATCGAGGCGGCCGGAGGAAAGGTCGAGCAGGCGTGCTAAAGGGATTCGCAAACGCATTCCGCATTCCTGAGCTGAGGAAGAAGATCCTCTTCACCGTGGCTATTCTCCTCATCTACCGCTTCGGTGCGTACCTGCCCGTCCCGGGCGTGCCCTTCAGGGCCATGCTCGAGGCGTACAGCAACGCCGCCGCAGGTAGCGGTGCCCTTGCCGTGCTGAACCTCTTCTCGGGCGGTGCCCTTTCGCGCATCTCGGTGTTCAGCCTGGGCATCATGCCCTACATCACCTCGCAGATCATCATGCAGATGATGCAGACGGTCATCCCCTCCCTTGGCGAGCTCGCCAAGGAGGGCGAGGCCGGCCAGCGCAAGATCACGCAGTACACCCGCTACCTCACGGTGGGCCTCGCGCTGATCAACGCCATCGGCTACCTGTTCCTCTTCCTGAGCTACGGCATCGACTTCTCGCAGTCGCCCGTTCCCACGTGGCTCCAGTACTGCATCATCGTTGGCACCATGCTCGTCGGCGCCATGATCATCATGTGGCTGGGCGAGGTCATGACGCAGCGCGGCATTGGCAACGGCATGTCGCTCATCATCTTCACCAACATCATGGCCGGCCTGCCGACGGCGCTCATCTCTTCTCTGCGCTCGTCCAACACCGGCATGATCCTGACGCTCGTGACCATCGTGGTGATCTTTGCGATCATTCCGCTGATCGTCTACATCGAGCGTGGCCAGCGCCGCATCCCGGTGCAGTACGCCAAGCGCGTCATCGGCCGCAGGATGATGGGTGGCCAGTCCACCTACCTGCCCATCAAGGTGAACACGGCGGGCGTCGTGCCCATCATCTTCGCCTCGGCGATCCTGTATCTTCCCGCGCAGCTGGCGGTCTTCTTCCCCAACGTGCGCTGGATGCAGAACTTTGCCAACGCCATCTCCACCGGTTGGCTCAACTGGGTGCTGTCGGTCTTCCTGATTGTCTTCTTCGCGTACTTCTACACCTCCATGGTGTTCAACCCCGAAGAGACGGCCGACCAGCTCCGCAAGGCGGGCGGCTTCATCCCGGGTGTCCGTCCGGGCTCCGCGACGGCTGCCTACATCAAGTCCACGCTCGACCACATCACGCTTCCGGGCGCCTGCTTCATGGCTGCGCTCGCCGTGATTCCGTCGATCATCTTCTACTTCACCGCTAACCCGCTCATCCAGGCATTTGGCGGCACGTCGATCCTGATCATGGTCGGAACCGCCATGGACACCATCGCCTCGCTGGAGAGCCAGCTCAAGATGCACAACTACGAGGGCTTCTTCAAGTAGTTTGAGGATGCGCGGCATCAAGCAGCAAGGGGCGTCCTTCGGGGCGCCCTTTTTGCGCGTGCTGACTCACAGGGGTCCCACCCTTTTGAGTCAAAATGACTCAAAAGGGTGGGACCCCTGTGAGTCAGCGGCGGAACGGCAATGCCAATCGTCTTTTGGAAGCGTTGCTCTAATCGCCAACTGGGAAAACGCAAACATAACGCCTCCAAAGGACGATTGGCAAAATACCCCACCCCTCACCGATGTTGGTTGCGCCAATTTCCCAAACACTGGCACGACGACCGCGCAAGCGAGTATCCTTAAAGTGTCCGTACATAGAGAGACGAACGAGAAAGGCATCCACATGAACATCGTTTTGCTTGGCGCACCCGGTGCTGGCAAGGGCACGCAGGCCCAGAAGCTCGTCGAAGACTTCCACGTGGCGCACATCTCCACCGGCGACCTGCTCCGTGCGGCCGTCAAGGCCCAGACCGAGCTGGGCATCAAGGCCAAGGAGTACATGGACGCCGGCAAGCTGGTTCCCGACGATCTGGTCATCGGCCTGGTCAAGGAGCGACTTGCCGAGGACGACGCCAAGATCGGCTTCATCCTTGACGGCTTCCCGCGCAACACCGCGCAGGCCACGGTCCTCGACGCCGAGCTCGCCGAGATGGGCATCGCCCTCGACGGCGCCCTGCTCGTCGACGTTGCCTTTGACGTCATCGTCAAGCGCCTCAGCTCCCGTCGCACCTGCCGTGCCTGTGGCTACACCGCCGGCCCGGAGGTCTCCGTCTGCCCGCGCTGCGGCGGCGAGATGTACCAGCGCGATGACGACAAGCCCGAGACCATCCAGAAGCGCCTCGACACCTACCAGGCGCAGACTGAGCCGCTCATCGAGTACTACGGCGGCAAGGGCATCCTGGTCAAGGTCGACGGCGACCGCCCCGTGGACGATGTCTACGAGGACGTCAAGAAGGAGCTTGGTCTCTAAAGACCACAGAAGCGAGAGGAACGCGCCCCGCTCGTCGGGGCGCACCCATGCGCGGCAGGCCGGGGGACTTGTGGCGCATCCCATCGGTTCTTCACAGCAAAGGAAGCGCACTACCATGATTCACATCAAGTCCCCAGAGGAAATCGAGGAATACAAGGCTGCCGGCTCGCTCTCCAAGGCGGCGCTGCGCCTTGCGGGGTCGCTGGTCAAGCCCGGCGTCTCCACCATGGAAATCGACCGCGCCGTCGAAGGCTTCATCCGCCTGCACGGCGGCGTCCCGGCATTCAAGGGCTACGGCGGCTTCCCCGGAAGCATCTGCGCAAGCCCCAACGAGGCCATCGTGCACGGCATTCCCAGCCCCACGACCTTCCTGAACGAGGGAGACATCATCTCCATCGACACGGGCGCCACGGTCAACGGCTGGGTGGGCGACAATGCCTGGACCTTCTACGTGGGCACGCCCTCGACCGAGGTGCAGGGCCTGTGCGAGGTCACGCGCGACTGCCTGAAGGCGGGCATCGAGCAGGCAAAGCCCGGCAACCACCTGGGCGACATCGGCTTTGCCGTGCAGAGCCTGGCCGAGAGCAACGGCTACGGCGTGGTGCGCGAATACGTGGGCCACGGCGTCGGCCGCGTCATGCACGAGGATCCCAACGTGCCCAACTACGGCAAGCGTGGCCGCGGCGTCAAGCTGCAGGTGGGCATGATCATCGCCATCGAGCCCATGATCACGCTGGGCACCTACACCAACCACGTGTTGGCCAATGGCTGGACCGTCGTCACCGATGACGGGCTTCCCGCGGCGCACTACGAGAACACCATCGCCATCACGGCCGACGGCCCCGTCATCCTGACAGCCGACGAGCAAGGCCCCTGGTGCACGATGCAGGGCGGCGAGAAGTAAGGCCCTGCAGGTTGAGAGCTAAGGAGCTCGCCTAACCCTCTTCGCTCATGCGCTGCGCGAAATCGCTCAGAGGGTTAGGCGAGCTCCTTTTCTCTGCAGAAGGCCGTTTGCTTCTCGTTCTGCTGACGACGAGAGGTTGGCTTGGGGCTCGTTCGGGATGTGAGGCGCTCGTACTGGGGCAAAGCCCCCGCACGAGCTTTTGGGCTGTGTATTTGGGGGAGGGGATTATGGACCAATTTGCCGACGAGACGCTCGAGCTGGTGGTGCGCATCAGCTGGTGCTGGTCAAAGAAGTCGGGGCCCTTTCCGGAGGAGGAGGGGATGGCGCATGCGCGCGCCCGCTTTGACCAGGCGATAGACGTGCAAACGGGAGAGCTCATTGGGAAGGGGCTCTTTAACTGGCTGGAATGGGTGACGCCCAGGAAGCGGTTTGGGCACCCATATGGGTATGCGTTCAAGGAAGGCCATCTGTATCGTGTGCTCGTGAGGCCGCCGCGGGACGACTCCGATGCGCAAAGCCACAGCTATTACCTCGAAAAGCTCCTCGAAGGCGATGTCCGCGAGCCGCGCCTTGACCCGTGCCTCCAGTTTGCGCAGGAATTCGGCAATGCCGAGGAGGACCGCTGGCTCCTCATTGAGGACGGCGCTTTTGGCTGGGCAAACGTCTTTGACTACCGCCGGGCGGGCGTGCGCTACCTGGCGGAGGCGGTGTCGGCGGACGATGACCCGCAGCCCTGCGCGGGCACGCTCGTCTGGATGGAGAAGGCCAGCGGCTCTCATCTCAAGACCACCTTTGAGCGGCTGTCCGTCTACCACGTGCGCGTCCGCAAAAGCACGTCCAGCAGCGACAAGCTCATGCTGGTCAAGGTGGTGGGCAAGGTCCGCGACGTGCGCTTTGACGCGCTTATCGAAGAGTACGAAAAGCCCGTGGTCATAGAGAGCCCGCTTGGCAGCTTCACGCTCGACCGTCACTACGACTGGTACGAGGGCACCATCGACTACCTGGGCGAACCCTGTGACGTGCTGATCAACGTGGAGGCGGGGGAGACCGACGCGACCGCCCCGCTCAAGCGCCTGGAGGAGCTGTGCCAAGACCTCACGCGTGTCGACCGCCTCGTGCGCGACTACGCGGCAGACGAGATGCTGGAAAACACAGCCGACTGGTGTGAGGAGGACCTGACCCGAGACGAGTTCAAGCAGCGCATGACCATCGCCTCCCTTGGCATCGACCCGGACGGGTCGGTGGACTTCTCCTTTGATGATGGCGACATGTTTGCCGGCCACACGATCATCGTCTACCTGGGCCCCGACAACACCCCCACCGAAGCTACCATCGCCGGCTGACTCAAAGGGGTCCCACCGTTGTGAGTCAAATTGACTCACAAGGGTGGGACCCCTTTGAGTCAGCTACGCAAACGTTGAGGCAACGAGCGTAGCTGTTACAGGATCTGCGTCACGCGCTCCACGGCGGGCATGCTCTGCATGGCGCCAGTGGGGCAGGCCTCCACGCACTTGAGGCAGCTCGCGCAGAAGGCGCGCGCCTCGTCGGGCACCATGGGGTTCACCACGGTCGAGAATCCGCGGTTGTACAGGCCCAGGAAGGTCTTTCCCACTTCCTGGTCGCAGATGCGGTAGCAGAGGCCGCACAGCACGCACTTGTCGGGGTTGTGGACGATGACCTCGGTGGCCACGGGAACCTCGGCGCGGTGATGCATCTCTCCCGCAAAGCGCTCAGGGTCGAGCTCGAAGGCGTTGGCGTAGCGAATGAGCCGGCAGTCGTAGTAGTCGTGGCAGCCGCACTCAAGGCAGCGTGACGCCTCGCGACGCGCCTGCTCCTCGGTGAAGCCAAAGTAGATGGGCTCAAAGTTGTCGCGGCGCTGCTCAGGCGTCAGGCCCGGCATCTTCTCGCGCTTCTGCTTGGGCTCGTCCTCAAAGTCCTCGGGCGTCTTCTCCTGCTTCACGAAGTACGGCACGCAGGCGCGCACCTCGTCGCCCTCGAGGTAGTTGTTGATGCACAGGGCCGCCTTCTGGGCCTCGGCGATGGCCTGGATGGCGATACCGGCGCCGCGGTTGGTCACATCTCCTGCGGCAAACACGTTGTCGATGCTCGTGCGGAAGGTCATCTCGTCGCAGGCGATGGTGCCGCGCTGGGTGAGCAGGTCGGCGTCGACGCCCTCACAGTCGGCGCCCTGGCCGATCGCCATGAGCACGTTGTCGATGGCGATGTCCTCGGTCGCGCCTTCGACGGGCACGGGGCGGCGGCGTCCGGACGCGTCGGGCTCGCCCAGCTCCATGACCTGCAGCTTCATGCCGGCCACGTGGCCGTCCTCACCGTAGAACTCGATGGGGTTGGTGAGGAACTTGAAGGTCACGCCCTCTTCCTCGGCCTCCTCGATCTCGATGTCGGCCGCGGGCATCTCGTTGCGGGTGCGGCGGTAGACCACGTAGACTTCCTTGGCGCCCAGGCGCACGGCGGTGCGGCAGCAGTCCATGGCGGTGTTGCCGCCGCCGCACACGGCCACGCGCTCGCCCAGCTCCGGGCGCTCGCCCAGGCCCAGCCGCTCCAAAAAGTCGATGCCGCCGTAGACGCCGTCCAGGTCCTCGCCCGGCACGCGCATGGGAAGGGACTTCCAGGCACCCAGGGCCAGCAGCACGGCGTCGTAGCCCTCGCGCAGCTCGTCAAAGGTGATGTCGCGCCCCAGCTGCACGCCGGTGTGCACCTCGACGCCCGCGTCCAGGATGATCTGGATCTCGCGGTCGAGCACGGCCTTGGGCAGGCGGTACTCGGGGATGCCGTAGCGCAGCATGCCGCCCAGC
>CADBRX010000069.1 GCA_902797175.1 uncultured Coriobacteriaceae bacterium
ATCTCCGCGATCTTCTTGACGACCGAGAAGCAGTGGCCAAGCGTCTCGGGCGGCACGTCGTCGGTGATGTCGCGATAGTGATCCTTACTACAACGGTCGCCGCTTCATGGGTGGATTCCACATCGCGGACGTGAGCGACGTTCCCGTCGTCAAAGGCGAGCTTGACTTCAAGCCCATCTACTAGCCTGAGCTTCCGCGCAGAGAGCGAGAGGGCTGCCCACGTGAGCAGCCCTCTTAATCATCGGTGTCTCAGGTTTGTGCTACCTCGGCATATATCCCATGGGGATGTCGAGTGCGTTCTTGTAGCCAGGTTCGGCGTCCACGATCGAGGGGATGAGGTTGACGGAGGGGGCGGCGCTCGTCAGGAACGGGTCCTCATGCGGGATGATGTTCTCGAGTCGGATCGTGATGTCCGGCTCACCCTTGATCTCGATGTACTTGTCGAGGGGCAGGTCGGGAAGGATGTCCTCGGAAGCCTTGTGAATGAAGTGGTAGCCGGTGACTTCGCGACCATCCTTCTTGGTGCACATCGTGAAGATATGAGCGCCGATGGTCCCAGGCATCACGTGGGCATAGGGAGTGGTTACTTCGGAGTCGGAGAGCACAGGCTGAGAGGTGCAGGAATACTCGTCCCACTCAAGGCCGGCGCGCTCTGCCATCTCGATGACGGTGGGGCCATAGTAGGTGTAGATGATGTTCTGCACGGCATAGAGGCGCTCGGGCGAGAGCTCGTCGAGCTTCTTGCCGTACCCAAAGACCGCGATCCACGGAGCGGAGTTCACGGAATCGTCCTCGCCGCCGTACACGATGGCGGTGTCAATCGTGCGGCTGAACATGCAGGAGAGCGAGGAGAAGTACGGGGTGAAGATGCCCGGGAAGATGCCCTGCTGCACGTAGGTGGCACCATGCGCCTTGCCGGCGGCGTCAATGCGCGCGAAGTACTCGGGAGCGTTCTTCTCGGAGAAGAACACCGGCAGGGTGGAGGAGCAGTTCTTGCCGTGCTCGAGGAACATCACGATGTCGTCAACATTGCCCGTGACGCTGGTGGGGCTGGGGAGCTTGCCGGCATCCCACTTGGTGGGCGGGTAGTACAACACGATGTCGGCGTCGATGGCGAGGACCTCTTCCTCGTCCGAGCTTACGGTCACGCCGGCAGTGGGGAGGCCGAGGACCTCGCCTGCATCCTTGCCCACCTTGTCGGGATTGACGTCGAACGCACCGACGAGCTTGAGGCTCTTGCGTGCGTTGATGATCTCGAGCGCCGACTTGCCCACGCTGCCGAGACCCCAGATGATGACCCTATATTCGTCCTTCATTGCATGCCTTCCTTCCTGTTTTGCCGCGCTTTGAAATAGTGACGGACTTTAGAAAAACTAGTATTGAAATCTATATGAACTTATAACGTAAAGTAGTTAAGACTGCAAGATGAACAAGAACTCTAGGGAGTCTTCACATATGGGTGGCGCAACGGGGGCGGAAGTCCTGAAGGCACTCGGGGCGTTGTGAAAAAATGCCAAATCGGTGGGCAATCTTGTGTACGTTTTGACGTTGTGGAAGGATGGTCCGCCCCTGTACGATGAACCCATGCACGAGCCACGACAAAATGTAGGGTTAATCTGCGTAAAGATGCTTACTTTTGCGTATCCGACATGAGCTTCCACCTCGGTATGCTAGGTATGGTCATTTGAGGTATTGGGAGGTCCATCCATGTGAACGCCCTGCAAAGCGTCGTCGTGATGGGACAATAGGGGTGGCTACAGGCGGGCGATGAAGCCCTCATAGACAAGGAGCGAAGATGGCAGAGTACAAGAGCGATATTGAGATCGCGCAGGAGGCAACGATGCTGCCCATCAGCGACGTTGCGGCGAAGGCTGGCCTCACCGAGGACCAGCTTGAGCACTATGGCAAGTACAAGGCAAAGGTTGACATCCATACCATGGACGACATGCCCTCCAAGGCCAAGCTCATTCTGGTGACCGCTATCAACCCCACGCCTGCGGGCGAGGGCAAGACCACCACGTCCGTCGGCCTGGCCGACGCCATGAACCTCACGGGCCGCAAGACCATGCTCTGCCTGCGCGAGCCCTCGCTCGGCCCCGTGTTTGGCGTCAAGGGCGGTGCCGCGGGCGGCGGATACGCCCAGGTCGTCCCCATGGAGGACATCAATCTGCACTTCACCGGCGACTTCCATGCCATCGGGGCTGCCAACAACCTGATTGCCGCCATGCTTGACAACTCCATCAAGTGGGACAACAAGCTGGGCATCGACCCGCGCCGCATCATCTGGCGCCGCTGCGTCGACATGAACGACCGCCAGCTCCGCAACGTCGTGGACGGCATGGGCGGCATCGCTGACGGCGTGCCGCGCCAGGACGGCTTTGACATCACCGTGGCCTCCGAGGTCATGGCCGCCTTCTGCCTGGCCTCCGACCTTGATGACCTCAAGGCCCGTCTCGGCCGCATGGTCGTCGCCTACACCTACGACAAGAAGCCTGTCACCGTGCACGACCTCAACGCCGAGGGCGCCTGCACCGCGCTTCTGAAGGACGCCATCAAGCCCAACCTCGTCCAGACGCTCGAGAACAACCCCGCCTTTGTCCACGGCGGCCCGTTTGCCAATATCGCCCACGGCTGCAACTCCGTGATGGCCACCACCACCGCCATGAAGATGGCTGACTACGTGGTCACCGAGGCCGGCTTTGGCGCGGACCTGGGCGCCGAGAAGTTCCTTGACATCAAGTGCCGCGCCACGGGCCTCAAGCCCAGCGCCGTGGTCATCGTGGCTACTGTCCGTGCCCTCAAGTACAACGGCGGCGTGCCCAAGGACCAGCTGACCACCGAGAACCTCGAGGCGCTCGAGGCGGGTCTGCCCAATCTGCTGCAGCACGTGGGCAACATCAAGGACGTCTACGGCCTGCCCTGCGTCGTGGCCATCAACGCCTTCCCGACCGACACCAAGGCCGAGCTCGACCTCGTCGAGGCCAAGTGCAAGGAGCTCGGCGTCAATGTGGCGCTCTCCGAGGTGTGGGCCAAGGGCGGCGAGGGCGGCCGTGCGCTGGCTGACGAGGTCGTGCGCCTCTGCGACGAGCCGAGCGACTTCACCTTCTCCTATGACCTGGACCTCTCCATCGAGGAGAAGCTCGAGGCCATCGCCACCAAGATCTACCACGCCGACGGCGTCGACCTGGTGGGTTCCGCACGCACGCAGCTCAAGCAGCTCGAGGACCTGGGCTTTGGCGGGCTTCCCATCTGCATGGCCAAGACCCAGTACTCTTTCACCGACGACCAGACCAAGCTCGGCGCGCCTAGTGGCTGGCGCCTCACCGTGCGCAACCTCAAGATCAGCGCAGGTGCCGGCTTCATCGTGGCGCTCACGGGCGACATCATGACGATGCCCGGCCTGCCGCGCGTCCCGGCCGCCGAGAAGATCGACGTCACCGAGGACGGCAAGATCGTCGGCCTGTTCTAAGGAACTAGATGGGCCTCCCGCCATTCCCTCTTCGCTCATGCACGTTGTGAAATCGCTGCGAGGGAATGGCGGGAGGCCCCCTTGTACGCTTACTGGCCGACGATCGTGGTGTTCGGTCGAAGTCGCCTTGCGTCCCTGGCGGGACGCGTGGCGCGTCGGGACACGATGGCGGCCGTGAGCTGGATGCCCTTTTCTTTTTTGTGGGAGGTTATTGTGGGTGAGAGGTTGACGGACAGGTCTTGTGCCGCCTTTGCTGAGGTTTTGGCTGCTAAGGAGTCGGTGCCGGGAGGCGGCGGGGCTGCCGCGCTGGTGGGTGCCCTGGGCGTCGCACTCGGTTCCATGGTGGGCAACTTCACCACGGGCAAGAAGCGCTATGCCGATGTCGAGGACGACATCCAGCGCATGTTGGCGGATGCCGAGGCCATCCGCCTGAAGCTGATCGAGCTGGTGGAGGAGGACGCGGCCGCGTTCTACCCACTCTCCCAGGCGTATGGGATTCCCAAAGATGATCCGACCCGCGCCGAGGTGCTCGAGGAGGCAACCAAGAACGCATGTGTTGCCCCCCTCGAGATGATGCGCCAGATCGCCAAGGCCATCGAGCTCCTTGAGGAGATGGGCCAGAAGGGCTCCAAGATGCTTCTCTCCGACGTGGGCTGTGGCGCGCTGCTGTGCCGTGCGGCGCTGGAAGCGGCAAGCCTCAATGTGTTTGTCAATACCAAGACCCTGAA
>CADBRX010000070.1 GCA_902797175.1 uncultured Coriobacteriaceae bacterium
AGATGACGAAGGCGACTGCGGAAAGGTCGCCTTCGTCGCAGCTAAAAGGCTTGGGAACGCCGTCTGTCGCAACCGGTGCAAGAGGGTCTTGCGCGAGGCCGCGCGCCAATGTGGCCTTCCCCTCAAAGGGTTCAAGATCATCCTCTTCGCCACACCACAGACGCGTTCCAGCAATCCGGCGGAGGTCGCGGAGGCGCTCTCGGCTCTGCTCAGGAGATTTGGCGCATAGATGAGTGATGTCGGCACACAGGATCTCTCTTTCCTGCAAAGGTGGTGCCTGCGTGCCGTCAGGTGGTACCAGAGGGTCATCTCCCCCCTCTTGGGAAGCCACTGCATATACACTCCTACCTGCTCCGAATACACCTTTCAGGCCATCGAGCGCTACGGCGCTGCCAAGGGCATCTGGATGGGCATCAAGCGCATAGCCCGCTGTCACCCGTTCCATAAAGGGGGATACGACCCCGTTCCTTAGAGAAAACGCACGGAGGATCCATGTGGGATTGGTTTGTTAGCTTTTTGACGCAGGTCCTGGCCTTCCTCGCAAACACCTGCGGGGACTGGGGCATCGCCGTCATCATCCTTACCGTCATCATTCGCCTGATCATCATGCCGCTGATGACCCGCTCTACGGCTTCCAACGCGCGCATGCAGGCGCTGCAGCCGCTCCTTCAGGAGATTCAGGACAAGTACGCCGACGACCCGGTGCGCCTCAACGAGGAGATGCGCAAGTTCCAGGCGGAGCACAACTTCAACCCGCTGGGTGGCTGCCTGCCGATGTTTTTGCAGATGCCGGTCTTCTTCGCGCTCTTCACCGTCGCGCGCAACGTGCCCGAGAACGCGAGCTTCCTCAACATCATCCCGTCGCTCTCGCAGTCCGTCACGGGCGCCATCGCCCAGTCGGGCATCGGCGGGGCCCTCGTCTACATCCTCTTTGACGTGGCGTTTGGCCTGCTCACGCTCATTCCGATGATTCTCTCCGCCCGCACGATGACGGACGAGGCCCAAAAGCAGCAGTCTCTCATCATGGGCTTCATGATGGGTGCCATGATGATCTGGTTCGGCATCCAGGTGCCCGCCGCGGTCCTTCTGTACTACGACACGTCCGCCCTCTGGCAGATCGTGCAGCAGCAGCTCGTGACCAACCGCGTCATGGAGAAGGTCAAGGCCGAGGAGGCCGAGCGCATCAAGAACCAGCCCGTCAAGGTCGATGTCGTGCGCAAGGAGCGCAAGCCGCGTCCCAAGAAGAAGGGCTAGGCCACAGAGAGTGTTCTTGGCGCACAGGACAGCCTGTGCGCCGTTGCTTATAGACGATGGAGGTCACCATGGATGACGATCAGGTCATCACGACAGAGGAAGAGCTTGCCGAGGTCCCGCAGGAGGACGAGTTTGCCACCCTTCGTGAGCATTACGAGGCTGGGGAGCTTTCCGATGCCGAGCTGGACACCATAGCGGACATCGCCATCACCCACATCCGCGAGCTGCTCGCCTTCTTTGGCGAGGAGCGCGTGACGGTTGACGAGTACGAGGGCGACGAGGGTGAGCTGATACTCGACATCAGTGGTGGTGACCTCGCGGTACTCATTGGTCGCCATGGTCGTACCTTGGACGCATTGCAGATGATAGTTTCATCATTTATGTCCAACAAGCTTCACTTCCACTTCCCCGTCGTCATCGACGTGGAGGGCTACAAGAGCCGCCGCAAGGAGAAGATCGAGTCCCTTGCCCGCAGCGCCGCCGCCCGTGCCGTCCGTCAGCACGGCTCGGTCAAGATGGCCCCCATGAATGCCTACGAGCGCCGCATCGTCCACCTCGCGCTCCTCGACAGCCTCGAGGTCACCACGCATTCCGAAGGCGAGGACCCTGACCGTCGCGTCGTGGTGACGTACGTGCGCGGCTAGTCTCTTCCAACATATCGTTTCGTTCGGGGAGGTGCGTGCACCTCCCCTTTTGTGTGACAATGGTCAGAGATGAGCGTGGGGCGCATACCTTTCGGTCATCCGTGACAGAAAGTCTCGAATCACAAAGTTTTGGCAGGAGTAACCATGGTGATGGATGTCCGCACCCAGCTCGTAACAGAGGCCGAATCCTTTGGCCTGACCCTCACGGACCATCAGGTCGACCTTCTCCTCCGCCATCTCGACCTTGTGCTTGAGAAGAACAAGGTCCTTAACCTGACGCGCATTGTGGATCCCTCCGATGCGGTCACCAAGCATCTAGTCGACTCGCTACTCTTCACGCTTACGCTCGAGCACATCGACTGTCCCCGTGGGGCGTTCCTAGACCTTGGGACGGGTGCCGGCTTCCCGGGCATTCCCTTCGGCGTGACCACGCAGAGGCCAGGCCTTCTCATAGACTCCGTTTCCAAGAAAGTCAACGCCGTGCAGGAGTTCATCGATAAGCTCGGTCTCTCTGACAAGCTGTCCCCAAAGGCCATTCGTGTCGAGGAGCTTGGAAAGGAACGGCGTGGACAGTTCTCCTGTGTGACCGCCCGCGCCGTAGCACAGCTCAACGTCCTCATCGAGTACGCCTCACCGCTCCTTCGCAGGGATGGCATTCTGATCGCTTCCAAGGGACCCCTGGGCGACGAGGAGTTGTCAGACGCGGCCTATGCTTCGGAAGTCTGTGGTATGGAGCTTGTTTCACGTGAAACATTCGAGCTCCCTCATGAGGCCGGCCACCGGGAGGTCGTGACCTTCAGAAAAGTGTCGCGTCCAAGCATTACACTTCCACGCGCGGTGGGGATGGCCAAGAAGCATCCTCTGTCCGTTCAGGGGCAATAGTGGCATAACTGTCAGCAAGGTTGACGAGCAAAACGAAGTGCCGTGTTTCACGTGAAACAGGTGAAGAGTGCGAGCGGGTGTGGCCTCAGCGAGAATTCTCATGTTTCACGTGAAACATAACGTCTATGATGCTAATAGCCACTGAACGAACTTCAAACGAAACAGGCTGGAGGTACCGTGGGTTTTCGCGACACAAAACGCCATTTTCCCGACAAAGAGACGAAGGTCATTTCCGTCATCAACCAAAAGGGTGGTGTGGGAAAGTCGACAACGGTCGTCAATCTGTCGGCTGCGTTAGGCGATGACAAGAAGAAGGTGCTCGTCATCGATTTCGACCCCCAGGGCAACACGACGAGCGGATATGGAATAGACAAGGAAGAGCTCTCCTACGACGTGTATGACGCCATCCTGAACGACTATCCGCTTGAGGACCTCATCCAGGAGACGTGCATGCCCAACGTCTATCTGGTTCCGGCAACCATCCAGCTTGCGGGAGCCGAGATCGAGCTCGTTTCCGCCATGGCGCGCGAGAGCATCCTCAAGGGCATCATCGAGGACGTCAAGGACGAGTTCGACTATGTCTTTATCGACTGTCCGCCCTCACTTGGCCTTCTGACCATCAACGCGTTGGTGGCAGCTGACTCGCTCCTCATTCCCATCCAGTGCGAATACTACGCACTTGAGGGTGTCACCAAGATCCTGGAATCAATGAAGATGGTCAAGTCGCGTCTGAACCGCAACCTCGAGCTCTTTGGCGTCGTCATGACCATGTACGACTCGCGCACCGCGCTCTCCAAGCAGGTTGTGGACGAGGTCAACAAATACTTTGGCAACAAGATGTTCAAGACGGTCATTCCGCGCAACGTGAAGATCGCCGAGGCGCCAAGTCATGGCCTTCCGATCATAAAATACGCGCGCGTGAGCAAGGGTTCCCTGGCATACATGAGACTTGCGAAGGAAGTGGTGCGTCGTGGCTAGGAAGAGCGGCCTGGGAAAGGGATTGGAATCCCTCATGGGAGAGGCGACGGCGGAGGTCAGCGCCATGACGCCGGACTCCACGCTTCCCATAGGCAAGGTTAAGCCCAACAAGGGTCAACCGCGCAGGAACTTTGAGGAGGACGCGCTCGACGAGCTGGCGGACTCCATCAAGCAGAACGGGATTCTCCAGCCGATTCTGGTCAGAAAGAAGGGCGCGAGCTACGAGATCGTGGCGGGGGAGCGTCGCTACCAGGCGGCAAAGCGAGCGGGCCTGAAGGAGGTTCCCGTCATCGTGCGCGAGGTGAGCGACGAGGACGTCTTCAAGCTGGCCCTCATCGAGAACCTGCAGCGCTCGGACCTGAACCCCATTGAGGAGGCTCAGGGATTCAAGAAGCTCATCGACGAGCAGGGGCTGACCCAGGAGGAGCTGGGAAAGGTTCTCTCAAAGTCCCGCTCGGCCATAGCCAACACCATTCGCCTCCTGGACCTTCCCAAGGAGGTTCAGGAGTACATGGCAGACGGCCGCATCACGGCCGGACATGCGCGTGCGATCCTAGCCGTCGCAGGCGAGGAGGGGCGCATCAGGCTGGCGGAGAAGGTGGTCAGCGAAAATCTGACGGTACGGCAGACAGAAAACCTCGCACCACTGTTTTCTGGCACAGAGACCGTCCGTCCGCCACGGGTGCCCACTCCGCAGTCTTTCAAACGCGCGGCACGTCAGCTGCGCATCGCGCTCGACACTAACGTGAAGGTCAAGCGCGTGAGGAACAAGAACAAGATCGAGATAGAGTTTGCCGACGAGGATCAGCTCGCACAGCTCGTCCAAGCACTCAGCAAGGTGTCTATGGAAGGGGAGGCCTAGCATGCCATCGCTCAAGAAGATTCGCAACAGAATCATCCTGTATTCCGTCCTGATGTCGCTTGGCTTTGCGGTGTATTACCTCCTCCTGACGGAGGAGGCGCGTCATAGCCTCAAGGATGCGCGCGCGACCGTCAAGGATTCGTATCACAAGATGTCAGACGTCATCCAGAACGCGACGGGCGTCGTGATGGAGGAGGCCGAGGAATACCTTCCCAACCGCGAGGCCACAATCGAGCAGTGGAAGAACATCGGATTCTGAGAATACGGGATCACAGATAAGAACATTTGTTCTCATCAAGAGAATAGCGGAACACCCAACGGCATTGCCCATTCCGCTTGACCGGAGCGGGCAATGCCGTTGGGTGTTTCGGTTGCTGCCCGTGGGAGAACAGTATTTTTCGATAAGATAATAATGGTACAATATGGCCACATCTAGAAAGGGAGGGGTCATGCCGCTCGCTGTGCCTGTGAGAGATTTGAAAGATACGGCAAAGTTTTGCCAGACCGTTCGTGACAATGGTGGGCCCATTATTGTGACCAGAAATGGCTATGACGAGTTTGTTGTGCTGACACCCGAGCTTTACCAAAAGCTTGACGAGGCAATGCGTAAGCAGGAGTTATATGACGCTGTTGATGCCGCTGAAGAAAGGCTTAGAAGTGGCGCAGGGGTGCCTGCTCGAGAGACGCTTTCACAGATAAGGCAACGTCATGGCCTATGAGGTCATTCTTGACCCAGAAGCTGCAGCACAACTTGATGAGATCGTTGAATACCTTTCAACGAAGCTCTCGAGTCCCGCTGCGGCAGCAAACTTCGTAGATAAGTTTGACGAGCTTGTAGGGCGTCTAGAGACGATGCCCCACTCCTTTCCACGGTCCAATGACTATCGATTGCAAATCAGAGGTTATCGAAAGGCGTTGATCGGGAATTATCTGGTGTTGTTTAAAGTCATCGATAGGGACAAGCAATCTGGAACCGTGTATGTGACGAATCTGTTCCATGGCTCGCAGAACTATCAAGAGATGGTCTAGAACAGCGGAACATCCAACGGCGTTGCCTATTCCGATCAAGCGGAATGGGCAACGCCGTTGGATGTTCCTTCAGAAGTTTGGTTAGGCGAGCAGCTCAGCGACCTTGCCGAGGCGCGTCTCGAAGCTCACGCCGCGCACCTCGTAGTCGGGCTGCAGCTGCGTGACGTGCATAGCCTCCACCACAAACTGGCAGGCAAAGTCCACGGCGTCAAAGAGCGACTTGCCGCACATGATGGCCGCGAGAAGCGAGGAGGCGTACAGGTCACCCGTGCCGTGCAGCATGTAGGGGAGCAACTCTCCTGAGACCTCCGCCAGCTCGCAGTCAGCACCGGCCACATAGTTGCGGATGAGCCCGTCACCACGCACGACGCCCTTGAGCACGACGTTCTTCGCACCCTTGCTGAGCAGGGCGTCAATGGTCTGCCGCACGTAGTCGTCGTCGACGTTTTGTCCCTGGTAGGCGAGGCCCGTGATGATGGACGCCTCGGTCAGGTTGGGGGTCAGCACGTCGGCACCGTCGACGAGCTCGACCATGGCGGCGCAGAGCTCGTCGGTGTAGGTCGCGTAGATCTGGCCGTTGTCGCCCATGACCGGGTCGACGATGCGCAGCGCGTCGGGATGCTCGTCGTACAGGCGCTTGATGGCGCCCACCTGCTCGGCTGCGCCCAAAAAGCCGGAATAAATGGCGTCAAGCTGAATGCCCTCCTCGACCCAGGCATCCAGGTAGTCGGCAAGCATGTCGGTGGTGTCGTGCATGTACCACTTGGGAAAGCGCGTGTGCGCGGAGAAGAGCGAGGTGGGAACGGGGCACACGTCGCAGCCGGCGGCAGAGAGCACGGGGATGGCCACGCCCAGAGAGCATTTGCCGTAGCCGCACAGGTCGTGCACGGCGGCCACGCGCGGGATGTAGGCGGCATCGCGTCTGTACAGGAACAGGTCCTTTGCGTTGTTCATGGTAGTTTTCCTTTCACGCGGACTGATGGACCAACGCTTAAGTGTGATAAGTCTAGCGATAGCATGGGATATGACAAGTGTCGCCATAGGACGGCAACATTTCGTTAACCACACTTAGGGGTCCCACCCCTTTGTGCGGTTCAGCAACAGGTGGCGTACAATCAGAGGGTCCGTCAATGTCGTCGGGAGGACCAGGCTGACCGTGCGAGGGGGAGCCCATAAGGCACGCCTTTTGAACGCCGCACTCGTGGTGGCGCTTGCGCTGACGGTCCTTGGCTGTGGCGGAAGCCCTTCCGGCTCCTCGGACGGCGCCACGGATGGCGCGGCAACGATGTCGCGCGTCTTTGGGGGAGGAAGCGAGGGCACGACCGACGGCCCTGCCTACACGCCTCCCCAGGACGTCATGCTCTCTCCTGCGGCCATCAATGCCTCCGACGCGACGGACTGGGGGACGATCGACACCTCCACGACGACGGACGGCTACGTCACCGTTGCGGTCACCAATACCGAGCGCATAAAGTTCCAGGTCATCTGCGGTGATATGAGCTACAACTACGATGTCCCAGGCGACGGGACGCCGGTGACCTGCCCCCTCAACATGGGCAATGGCTTCTACACGTTCCGCGTCATGCAGAACACCAGCGGCGACAACTACGTCGAGCTCAACTCGTCCGACGCCGACGTGACCCTCGCCAACGAGTTCACGCCGTTCCTGCGCCCGAGCACCATCGTGCGCTACGACGACGGCAGCGCCTGCGTGGCCAAGGCGCGCGAGCTCGTCGCGCCGGCCGCAAACCAGGGAGACGCGCTGCAGGCCGTCTGCAACTTCGTCATCGGCCACGTAAGCTACGACAACGACAAGGCCTCCAAGGTCGCCAACGTCACGGGATACCTGCCCAATCCCGACGAGACCCTCGCCACGGGCAAGGGCATCTGCTTTGACTACGCGGCCCTGGGCGCGGCGATGCTGCGCAGCCAGGGCATTCCGGCAAAGGTCATGACGGGATATGTCTCTCCCGAGGACGTCTACCACGCCTGGATGTCCGTCTACATAGACGGCAGCTGGCACAACGTGCAGTTCAGCGTCGACCCCAAGACCTGGACGCGCGTGGACCTGACGTTTGCCGCGGGGGCGTCGGCAGGCCTCGTCGGCGACGGCAAAGAGTATACGGATCGATACACCTACTAAGGCGGTGCTGTCATAATGGACAAACACATGCAGATGACGCCAGACGTCATGGGGAGGCGATAGGGATGGCAGAGGGTTTGCTCGAGAGCAGCGCGCTGTGCGCGTTCTGCGGCAGCGTCTCGACGATGCTCGCCGCGGGCATCCAGACCGACGAGGCCGTCCACATGCTGTCGGAAAACCGGTCGGACTCCCGCTTCCGCCAGGTGTGCTCCGCCGTGTACACGCAGCTCATCAGGGGCAACAGCCTGGCAGACGCCATGGCGAGCACGGGCGCCTTCCCGCAGTACGCCATCGACATGGTCACGGCGGGGGAGAGCTCCGGCCGTCTCGAGGGCGCCCTGCACAACCTCGACCACTACTACGACGAGGAGAGCCGCCTGTTTGCCAAGCTGCGCACCTCCGTCAGCTATCCGGCGGTGCTGCTCTGCATCATGGCGGTCATCCTCGCCTTCACCGTGGCCTTCATCCTGCCGGTGTTCATCAACGTCTATGAGAACATGACAGGCTCTCTGACCAGCGGATCGTTTGGGTTTGTGAGCGCGTCGATCGCCATCGGTTGGGTGGCGCTCCTCATCACCCTCGTGGCGAGCGCGCTCGTGCTCGCGGCCATGGTCATCTCGCGCAGCGAGTCCGGCCGCGAGCGGCTCATCACGGTGCTCGAGAAGGTTCCCTTCACGAGGCGGGCCATGTACCAGATCGCGCTCTCGCGCTTTACGGCGACCATCGCGACCTACGTCTCGTCGGGAATCACCGCCGAGCGCGCGCTCGCCGAGTCCATGGCGACCGTCACCAACGAGGAGCTCAAGGTCAAGCTCGCACGGGCCTACGAGAGGATGGTCGATCCGGACAACCCACGCAGCCTCGTGCAGGCGTTCACCGAAGACGACATCTACGACCCGGTCTACGAGCGCATGCTCGCCGTGGGATACCGCGCGGGCAGCTTGGACGACGTGCTCGAGCACCTCTCGGACGTCTACTTTGACGACGCCATCAACCAGGTCGACCTCCTCATCGCCAAGGTCGAGCCCATCCTGGCAGGCTTTCTCACGCTTACGGTCGGCGGCACGCTCGTCGCCGTCATGCTGCCCCTGGTGGGCATCATGAGGTCCATCGGGTAGGCACCATGTATCACGAGCTGACGACAGCGGACCTCGCGCGACGCAGACGCACGCGCGTCGTGACCATCGTGGTCGCGGCCCTCTGTGCGCTGATGCTGGCGCTTGCGCTGCGTGCCGCCCAGGCCAGGTTCCGCGAGCAGGGCGCCCAGGCGCTGCGCGGCTCGATCCTCTCTGCGGCTCGGCGCTGCTGCGCGGTCGAGGGATCCTATCCCAAGTCTATCGACTACCTGGAGGAGCGCTACGGACTCCGGGTCAACGACCGCGACTACGTGGTCACCTACGAGTACTTCTCGGCAAACGTCTCCCCGAGCGTGGTGGTGGTGCCACGATGAGCCGCGCAACCGGACAGCTGCCCCTCTCGGTCTTTGGTGCGCGTGCCGACGCCGCCGCGAGCAACCGGAAGAACCTCGACGGGCTCTTCTCGGTCGCGCTCTTCATGGTGTTCATCACCGTCGTGCTCGTGTCCCTTCTGGTGGGGACGCGCATCTACAGCGGGCTCAACCGCCAGCAGACCATGATCGACGACGCGCGGTTGGGGATGAACCTGCTGGTCAACTACGTGCGTGCGACCGACGCCACCGACAGCGTGGGCACGGGGGAGGGTCCCGAGGGCGACGCGCTCGTCCTCATGGAGCACCTTCGCAGCGGCACCTACGAGACGCGCATCTACCTCTACCAGGGGCAGGTCGTCGAGGAGTACGCGCCGGAGGGCAAGCCGTACGCGCCCGAGAAGGCGGCCCAGATCATAGCGAGCGACAGCTTCTCGTTTGCGTACGAGGACGGCCTGCTTACCATCACCACCGACGCCGGCACGACCGAGGTGGCCCTGCGCTGTGCGAAGGGAGGCGCGTGAGATGCAGATGTCGACGCCTTCTCCCCTGACAAGCTCAGAACATCCCGCGCAGCCGGCGCACGAGAGCGCCTACCTCATCGAGGCCCTCTTCCTGCTCACCATCCTCGCCACGGCGATAGCCGTGTTCATGAGCCTCTTCTCGCTTGCCGCCAAGCGCGGCAACGAAAGCGCCGAGCTTGGCGCGGCAACCTACGCCGCGGCCAACGTCGCGGAGCGCTTCTGCGCGGACCCGACGTCCGCGCAGGCCGAATATGACGAGGACGGATACCGTGTGACCTGCGACGTCGTGCCCGAGGTCACCGACGCGGGCACGCTCTACCGGGCGACCGTGACCGTCTGGTCCGCTACGGGGGACCCGATCTACGACCTTTCCACCGCGCGCTACGTGAGCGAGGTGAGCTGACATGGACTCCCCGCGCCAGCAGGTCCACATCGGGCCCATCTCACTCTTCACGCTCGTGACGTCGCTCGGCATGGCCGTGCTTGCGGTGCTCGCGGTGTCAACCTCCAACGCCATGTACGCGCTCTCGAACCGCGCGGCAGAGATGACGTCTGAGCTCTACGTGGCCGAGGCCTGCGCCCAACGCTTCGTGGCCGAGCTTGACGGCGCGCTCGACCAGGCGGCCTCGACGGGCTCGGACGTTCCTCTGTCCCTGTCGGGCCAGCTTGACGCCCTGGCCTCGGCCGCGCAGGTAGAGGCAACCCAAGGCGCGTCAGGCCTTGACGTCACGGTCAGCGCGCACATGGAGGGCAACGAGGTCACCGCCGTGGTGACCACCCCCATCGGCCGGCGCATCGACGTGCGCATAGAGGTGGCTACCGATGGCACGTATCAGATAACGCAATGGAAGACGACGACGGAGACGGACAGCTCGGGGGCCGGAGAGACGCTCTGGTCGCCGGCGGGTTAAGGAGTTGGAACCATGGATTTGAAGGAACTTCTGCAGCAGATGGTCGCGGCCAACGCGTCGGACGTGTTCGTGGTCGCGGGCCTGCCGCTCAGCTACAAGCAGGGCGGCGTTCACGTGCGCACCAATTCCGAGCCGCTCAAGCCCGAGCACACGGAGGCCTTCATCCGTGGCCTCTACGAGCTCGCGCATCGTGACTTCGACTTCTTTATGAAGAACGAGAACCACGACGACGACTTCTCGTTTGCTGCGGCGGGCATCGGCCGCTTCCGTGCCAACGTGCTGCGCCAGCGCGGCTCCCTTGGCGCGGTCATCCGCATCATCCCCTTCGGCCTGCCCGACCCGGTGGAGAACCACGTGCCGGACGAGGTCATGCGCCTCGCCAACCTGAAGAACGGCCTGGTGCTGGTCACGGGGCCGGCGGGCTCGGGCAAGTCCACTACGCTCGCGTGCATGATCGACCGCCTGAACCACACGCGCTCCGGTCACATCATCACGATGGAGGACCCCATCGAGTACGTGCATCGCCATGGCCAGTGCATCGTCACGCAGCGCGAGATCCCCACCGACGTCGCCACCTACGCAGAGGCGCTGCGCTCCGCCATGCGCGAGAGCCCGGACGTGATCCTTCTGGGCGAGATGCGTGACTACGAGACCATCGGCACGGCCGTCACGGCGGCCGAGATGGCCCAGCTCATCTTCTCCACACTGCACACGACGAGCGCGGCGGGCACGGTCGACCGCATCATCGACGCCTTCCCCGCAGAGCAGCAGCGCCAGATCCGCATCCAGCTCTCCATCGTGCTGCAGGCGGTCGTCTCCCAGCAGCTGGTCCCCACCATCGAGGGCGGTGTCATCCCCGCGTTCGAGATCATGCTCTCCAACACCGCCATCCGCAACCTCATCCGCGAGGAGAAGAGCTACCAGATCGACTCGGTCATCGCCGCCTCGGGCAAGTATGGCATGCGCACCATGGATCAGAGCCTGTTCGACCTTGTCAAAGATGGTATCGTGTCCAAGGAGATCGCCCTGCAGCACAGCGTGCACCAGGAGGCGCTCGAGCACCGCTTTGAGGCAGAGGGCCTGTAAGCGCACCACGCCCGCACGGGGCAGGCCTTCGTGCGGGACAAGAGAGCCGAGAGGAGATTCACATGGCAAAGACGCCGTTGGTAGGAATCATCATGGGGTCCAAGTCGGACCTTCCCGTCATGCAGGCATGCATCGACCAGCTCGAGGAGTTTGGCGTGCCCTACGAGCTGGTCATTGCCTCGGCGCACCGCAACCCCGCAAAGGTGCACGAATGGGCGAGCACCGCGGCGGAGCGCGGCCTGAAGGTCATCGTGGCCGCTGCCGGCAAGGCCGCCCACCTCGGTGGCGTCGTCGCGGCGTACACGCCGCTCCCCATCGTGGGCGTCCCCATGAAGACGAACGACCTGGGCGGCATGGACTCCCTTCTGTCCATGGTGCAGATGCCGTCTGGCGTGCCCGTGGCGTGCGTCGCCATCAACGGCGCCAAGAACGCGGCCATCTATGCGACGCAGATCATTGGCGCGACCGATTCTGAGTACCGCGAGAAGATCGTTGCCTTCAAGCAGGCAATGGCCGAGGCCTAAGCGAGGTAGATCATGCCAGGAAAGCACATGAGGGCCGAGGAACCCAAGGCAGAGAAGGCGGTCGGCTCCGTTCCCGCATCCGACCGCCCGCGCAAGAAGAGGTCGTTCAGGCGCGTGCTCTCGACCATCCTCATCCTGATCGGCGTAGGGCTTTTGCTTACCGCTGGCGGCATGTGGGGCTACGCGCGCCTGCGCTATTGGCGTCAGGACCAGATGAACAAGCAGCTCGCCGAGCACGTCGTCATCGACTCCGTCACCGAGGCGACCGAAGAGAAGAAGTGTCCCGTCGACGTTGACTGGGCGGCGCTCAAGGCGGTCAACGACGACGTCGTCGGGTGGATCTATGTGCCCGACACGGTCGTGAACTACCCAGTTTACCAGGGCGTCGACAACGACCAATACCTGCGCACCAACGCCTTGGGGGAGTGGAGCGTGGGCGGCCAGGTCTTCCTCGACGCAGAAAACACGGCTCCCGGCATGGTCGACCAGCAGTCCATCCTCTTTGGCCACCATCTCTGGGACGGCACGATGTTCCAGCCGCTGTCCCTGCTCGACAACCAGGAGGTCTTCGACAAGACGGATACGATCTGGTACGTCACCGAGACCGAGGCCTTCGAGCTCGAGCCGCTGTTCATGTACTTCGTGGACCCCTATGACGAGACCGTGCGGCAGTTCAAGTTTGCCTCCGACGAGGAGTTCCGCACCTACCTCAAGGGCAAGCTCGACGTGGCCGTGACGCGCCGTGCCGACGCGGACCAGCTGGTGGCAAGCGCCAAACGCGTGCTCACCATGTCCACGTGCAACTACTACGACGGCTACGGGCGCTCCATCCTGGTCGCCATCGAGAAGCCAGCCAGCTAGATTCAGGAGGAAAGACATGCACGCATCCAGCAGATCTTTGATGGTTACCGTGGCCGTGGCTCTCGCGCTGTTTGTCGGTGCCGCGCCGCTTGCGGCCTGCTCGTCGGGTGGCCAACAGGCTGACGACACGGCGGAGACTGACGTCGTGGAGGAGGAAGAGACGGCCCCAGAAGAAGAGGCAGAGCCCGAGGCAGACGAGTCTATGTGGGTGAAGGTCTCCGAGAACTACACGGATGTGCCGGCGGGAGACGACTCGGGCGCGAGCGCCAGCACCGCCGTCACGACCTATACGCGCGACAACGCCGGAAACCTGATGGAAGAGCTCTACAGTGACCCAAACTATGGAGACATCGTCTATCAATATCAAGTGGACGAGAACGGCTGGACCACCTCGATGATTACGGCAGAAGAGGGCGCCGATGCGCAGCTGACGAACTACACGAACGAGTTCGACGCCAACGGCCTCCTCGTTCACAGCGAGTCGGAGAGCGGTTCCCGTGACATGACCTACTACCCTGACGGGCAGGTCAAGACGATAAACTTCACCTCAACTGCCTACCAGTATGACGAGGCCGGCAACCGCGTCGAGGGCTCGGAGCATGACGTCACAAACGTGGTCACGTTTGGCGAGGACGGCTTTGTGGTGGGACGCGAGAGCAGCCTGGGAACCAAGACCGTGAGCGAGTACGCCTACGAGCGCGATGGCGAGGGACGTCCCGTCAGCTGCGTGAAGACCATCTATCTCGTCGACGATGAGGGAAACAAGGGTGAGGTTTCGTCGACGGCCAACATCACCTTTACGTATGACGAGAACGGCAACGTCGCCAAGATCGAGATCGTGTCTGACTACGGCACGACGACGCTGGAATACGAGTACGAGCTGGTAAAGCAGCCGTCTGCGGCGGCCAGGGCGACGGAGGGCCTGGTAAGCTCCTTCTAGCCGAACCGAAGGTAACCGCACGGAGGGGTCCCACCCCTTTGAGTCAGCTCCCGGGCTGACTCAAAGGGGTGGGACCCCTCCGAGTCATCTCGTCATGTCATGACCTGTAGCTCGTGTGGGCCGCGCTGGTACGAGTGCCAGCGCGGCCCACTGCCGTGTATGATTAGATTCGTGACAATTTGACCCCCAACATTTGGAGGAACCACATGGCAGAAGAGAAGAGGCACGTGACCTACGCCGACGCGGGTGTGGACGTCGACGAGGGAGCCCGTGCGGTAGACGCGATCAAGGCCGCGGTGGCGGCAACCAACCGTCCCGAGGTCATCGGCGGTCTGGGTGGCTTCGGCTCGCTCTTCTCCGCCGCCGCGCTCAAGGACATGGAGGACCCCGTCCTGGTCAGCGGCACCGACGGCGTGGGCACCAAGCTGGCCATCGCGCAGCTGCTCGACCGCCACGATACGGTGGGGGAGGACCTCGTCGCCATGTGCGTGGACGACATCGTGGTCTCGGGCGCCGAGCCGCTCTTCTTCCTTGACTACGTGGCCATCGGCAAGCTGCGCGCCGAGCACGTGGCGCAGATCGTCGCCGGCATTGCCGAGGGCTGCCGCAAGAGCGGCTGCGCGCTGGTGGGCGGCGAGATGGCCGAACATCCCGGCGTCATGGCCGAGGACGACTACGACCTTGCCGGCTTTGTGGTGGGCGTCGCGGACCGACCCAAGATGATCGGCCCCGAACTCGTGCGCGAGGGGGACGTCATCTTGGGAATCCCCAGCTCGGGCATCCACTCCAACGGCTATTCCCTGGTGCGCAAGGTCGCCATCGAGGGCAAGACGGTCGAGGAGCTGAACCAGCCGCTTGACGAGCTGGGAGGGGAGAGCCTGGCGGACGCCGTGCTGCGCCCGACGACCATCTATGCGGGCGCCCTCATCCGCGCGCTGCGCGCAGGCGCCCCCATCCACGCCATGGCCCACATCACGGGCGGCGGCATCACCGAGAACCTCAACCGCGCTCTGCCGGGCAACCTTGACGCCATGGTTGACCGCGGCCAGGACGGTCCCGCCTGGGTCATCCCGCCCGTGATCACCTACATGGTCGACGCCGCGGGCCTCACGGAAGACGAGGCCTACAAGACCTTCAACATGGGCGTGGGCATGAGCGTCATCTGTGCCGCGGAGGACGCGGGCCGCGTCAGCGAGCTGCTTGCTGCCGAGGGGCTCGAGACCTTCCCCATGGGCGAGGTCGTTTCGGGCACGGGCGTGGTTCGATACCGTTGAGTCATGATTGAGTCAATCGCGTCAACCGAGTCATCGGAAGGAATCTGACATGAGCATCAAGCTGGGGGTTCTTCTCTCAGGAAGCGGCACCAACCTGCAGGCGATCATCGATCGCATCGCGGAAGGCACCCTTGACGCGTCCATCGAGCTCGTGGTCTCCTCGCGTCCCAGCGCCTATGGCCTCAAGCGCGCCGAGGAGGCGGGGCTGCAGACGATGACCCTCTCCAAGGAAATCTACGCCGACCCGATGCTGGCCGACGAGGTCATTGCCACCGAGCTCAAGATGCATGGCGTGGATTACGTCATCATGGCAGGCTACATGCGCATGGTCCACGAGCCGCTGCTGGCGGCCTTCCCCAACCGCGTGGTCAACCTGCACCCCGCGCTTTTGCCGAGCTTCAAGGGCGCGCACGCCATCCAGGACGCCTACGACTACGGCGTCAAGGTCACGGGCGTGACGGTGCACTTTGCCGACGACAAGTACGACTGCGGCCCCATCATTGCCCAGCAGGCGCTTGCGGTGGAGGAGGGCTGGACCGTCGACGAGCTGGAGGAGCACATCCACGCCATTGAGCACGTGCTCTACCCCGACACGATCCAGCTGCTTTCCGAGGGGCGCGTCCACGTCCGCGACAACGGCACCGTCGAGGTCCTGTAACGAAAACGTGAAGCGCCGCGCTTCTCCAAATCGACCAGCACGTTGCCCGTCAAGTGGCATGGTTAATGGGCGTGCGAGCTTGTGTTGAACGCAAAGTGGCACGGATAAGGGGCTCCTCAGCGCCTCTAACCGTGTCGTCTTGCGGTCAACGTGCCTCGGTAGGTCCGGTATCCGTGCCACCTGTCGGTCAACATGGTTCGGTTGTTTAACCTGCGGTGAGTTTCTGCTCATTGTTGACGCAAACGGGCATTTCCCGTCCCTCTGCTATCATGTTTTCGCAGCCCGCGGCCCAGAACCGGCCGCCCAACCACGACCACAGGAGGTCGCGCCCCCGCGCATGGACATAGCCATCAGCATCCTCGTCACGTTCCTGCTCACCCTCGCAAACGGCTTCTTCTCCGCTTCAGAAATGGCCGTCGTCAACGCAAAGCGCGCAATCCTCGAACCCGAGGCCGACGAAGGAGACCGCAAGGCCCGTCTCGCCCTTGACCTCGCTACGGACTCGAGCCAGTTCCTGGCGACGATCCAGGTGGCCATCACCCTCGTGGGATTTGCCGCATCGGCCTTTGCCGCAACAAGCCTGTCCGGCCCCTTCGGCACTTGGCTCACGAGCGTCGGGGTCCCGACTGCCGCCGCTGGGGTGCTTGCCACGGTGCTCATCACGCTGGTCGTCTCGTACTTCTCCATCGTCATCGGCGAGCTGGTCCCCAAGCGCATCGCGCTCGCGGACGCCGAAGGCGTTGCAAAATTTGTGGCTGGCCCCGTCCGCACGTTCATGACCATCGCAAAGCCGCTGGTCTGGCTCACGTCAAAGTCTGCCGAGGGCCTTGCGTCCCTCATGGGCGTCGCCGACCCCAACGACCGCCAGGGCGCCTCGGAAGACGAGATCAAGTACATGGTCACCGACGCCGACGACCTCTCCGACGAGGAGAAGTCGATGATCCACGACGTGATGGAGCTCGGCGACGCCATCGCGCGCGAGGTCATGATCCCACGTGTGGACATGACCACCGTCGAGGACTCCGACTCCCTGTACGAGGTGCTCGACGTCATGCGCAAGACGGGCCACTCCCGCGTCCCGGTCTACCACGAGACCGTCGACAAGATCGTGGGCATCGCCCACATCAAGGACCTGCTCGCACCCATCCTCGACCAGCGCGCCGAGACGGACAAGGTCAACCGCTACATGCGTCAGGCCAGCTACGTGCCCGACACCAAGGACATCATCCCCCTGCTCTCCGAGATGCAGAGCAGCCACGAGCAGATGGTCATCGTGGTCGACGAGTACGGCGGCACCGCAGGCGTGATCACCATCGAGGACATCGTCGAGGAGATCGTGGGAGAGATCGAGGATGAGTTCGACCCCGACAACAAGTACCTCACGCAGCTCTCCGAGCGCGAATGGCTTGTCGACGGGCGCTTCTCCATCGACGACGCCATCGAGCTGGGCTGGCCCATCGAGGACTCAGACGAGTTCGAGACGGTGGCGGGCTTCGTGCTCGAGCTGGCGGACAAGCTCCCGCGCCCCGGAGACTCGTTTGAGGTCGAGGGCTATGTCTTCCACGTGCAGTCCATGCGCGGCCGTCGCGTGTCGCTGCTGCGCGTGACCGCCCCGGCAGAGGAAGAGGCTGCAGACCAGACGGATGACTAGCCTGTGCCACTGGCACACATGGCAGTCTCGCCCCGCCACTCCCCTCCAATTCATTACAATATGGGTTTAGGCATCCGGTACCGGTCTTAGGGGAAGGTTCCCATGGCACAGCTCATCGACATCAAGAAGGTCGAAGTCGGCCCGAAGTACCTTACAGCGCGCGTGAAGGTGGCCATGTCGGCGCCTCTCATGACGAGCGAGGACCTCGAGGGCACGACGCGCATCTATAGGCTCATGCCGCACATCATCGAGCACGCGTGCCTGGGCGATGCGGGCGAGACCTTCAAGGACGTGATGGGAGACACCGAGATCGCGCACCTCCTCGAGCACGTGACGGTCGAGATCCTCGCCCAGAGCGACATTGCGGGCGACATCCCCTGCGGGCGCACGTTTGCCGTCGAGGACGAGCGCCGCACGTACGAGATCGAGTTCCCCTGCTCGGACGACGTGCTGGTCATCGGTGCGCTTTCGAGCGCGGTATGGATCCTTCAGTGGGCATATTCTGGCGGTGGCGACCCGGCGCCGGACGTCGACGCCACGGTCGACGGGCTGGTCAGCCTGGTGCAGAGCCTCCCTATTCCTCCCTCGCCAATGCCGGCGGTCCGCGAGTACGTGGTCGAGGGTGACGAAGCTCGCGCAATCCTGGCTGAGCTCGCGGCGCAGCGCGGCGAGGCGCCCCAGGAGAAGGGCGCGCCCGAGCCGGAGCAGCAAGACACTCCTCTTGAAGGCGTGCCTGCCTGGATGATGCGTCCTGGCATGGTGGAAGAGGAGGTCCCCGAGACCGTCCATGAGGACGCGCCCGAGGCAGTTGCCGAGGTCGAGGCTTACGAGGATAGCGAGCCCGCGTTCGTGCCCGAGGCAGAGCCAGCGTATGAGCCCGAGCAAGAGCTTGCGTTCGAGCCTGCGCCGGAAGGCGAGGCGGAGTTTGAGCCTGAGTTCGAGCCCGAGACCGAGCAGGTAGAGGAGCCGGAGCCCCTCGAGGAGCCCGAGGTCGAGGATGAGCCTGTCAAGGAGGCGGACGCCGAGATCGAGGAGGAGCCCTCCTTCGAGCAGGAAGTCGAGCCCGAGGTCGAGTCCAAGCCCGAGCCCGAACCGGAGGAAGAGCTCGAACCAGAGGAAGAGCCGGAGCCTGACGAGATGCCAGCGCCCGAGCCCATCTTTGATGACGAGGTCTTCGAGCAGGCAGAAGACGAGGAGGACGCGCCTGAGGACGAGCTTGGTTCGACGCTCGTGACGCATCCCCTGGTCATCGAGGAGCCTGCCGAGGACGAGGTGGCCGAGGCTTACGAGGAGCCAGAGGACGTCGAGGCTTACGAGGAGCCCGAGGACGTCGAGGCTTACGAGGAGCCCGAGGACGTCGAGGCTTACGAGGAGCCCGAGGACCCCGAAGAGCCCGAAGAGCACATCCCGGCTCCGTGGACGGTTCGTTAAGGAGTGCCTGATCGTCGCGCAACGCGGCGTTGACGGGGCGGCGCCAAGCAGAGGCGTCGCACTATATGGTAACAAGCCCTTCGGGGCGCGATTCAGGAGGTAGACATGGGCATTTTGAGAAAGGTCGGCAAGTTCGGTTTCATCCTGGGCGGCATCGTAGGCGCTGCCGCAGGCATCGGCATCGGTGCCTTGCTCGCCCCTCGCTCTGGTGCCGAGACCAGGGCCATGGCTGCTGACGCGGTCAATGACGCCTGGGATTCCGCCGTCGACGCCTACGAGGGCGCAGCCGGCAAGGTCAGCGAGAGGATCAACTCCGTCCGTCCCTCCGTGGACGCGACGACCGATGACCTCCGCGCCAAGGTCGACCTTGCCCGCGAGCGCATGGACCAGCTCCGCGAGTCGCTCTCCGACGTGGTCTCGACCACCTCTGCGCAGGTCAGCGACGCCGTCACGGCCGTGACCGACACCGTCGTCGCGGCTGGCGAGGCTGCCATCGAGGACTCCCAGTCCGAGGCCGAGGCCGTTCAGGTCGAGGTCGTCGAGGAGGCTCCTGCCGAGGACGCCGAGTAGCAGGCAAGACTCATCGGTACCGACGGGACGCCACCCAAGCGTGGCGTCCCGCTTTCGTCTGGAGGACCCGATGCGCAAGCTGAGCGAGTTCAAGGGAAAGCCCGTCTACGTGCCCAAGAAGGGCAAGGCGGGCAAGTTTGAGCGGCTGGGGAAGGTGCACATGGCGGTGTTCTCGCCCGAGGGGACCCGCCTGGTCGGATTCCTTGTCAGGCGTCCCGACATCGTCGGCATGGTCAAGCGCCCCGACGCCTTCGTCGCGCTGGACGCCTTCGAGCCGGTGGACGGCGGGTTCCGCGTGACCATGGGCGACGAGGCGTTTGACGACCAAGCCCGCAAGAGGCTCTCGCTCGACTGGGACCGCTGCATCATGTGGGATGGCATGGACACCAAGACCACGGCCGGCAAGTCGCTCGGATATGTGGGCGACGTCACGTTTGACGAGCTCACCGGCGACGTGGACGCCTTCCTGGTGGGGGACGGCAACATGGCCGAGTCGCTGGTGGGCCTGCTCCGCGTGCCTGCCTCCATGCTCGTGGGATACGAGAAGGGCTACATGATCGTGCAGCCCGAGGCGGCGAGCCAAGATCTCACGGGCGGCCTTGCCGCCAAGGCGGGAGAGGCGACGGCGCGCGCAAAGATGGAGGGCGCCAAGGCCGCGGAAAAGGCGGGGGAGGCCGTCGACAAGGGCTCGCGCGCGATCGGGCGCCAGCTGGGAAAGACCAAGGGCATGTTCGGCGCCTTTGTCGACGAGTTCAAGAAGGCCTCGAAGTAGCTTCCCCGATACAAAGGGGTGGGACCCTTTCGTATCGCGATACGAAAGGGTCCCACCCCTTTGTATCGGGGAAGCAGTAATACTTTTGTTTTCTGAGCCTTTCCCATGGGACGAGAGGCTAGAATGGTTCGGGCGCACCGTTGCGCCATTTTCAAGATCACCTAAGAGAAGGGTCATTGATGAAACCCCGACCTCACAGTCGATGACCCCTCGGTGCTGCTGAGCTTGCGGCACCGTGGGGTGCGCAAGCGAAGGAGCACGCATGATCTACCTTTCCCAGCTTCTGGGCAACGCAATCTATGACTCTGACGGAGAGCGGCTTGGCACGGTCTCCGACCTGGGCATTGCCACAGGCGAGGTCTTTCCCCGCGTGACGTCGCTGGCCTTCATGGGCCCCGGGCGCACGCCCTTCATGATCAGCTGGCGCAAGTACGTCGACAGCTTCAACGAATCCGAGATACAGCTCAAGGTCAGCTCGACCGACCTGCGCTTCTCCTACCTGCAGCCCTCAGAGGTGCTCATCGCGCGCGACCTCCTCAACAAGCAGATCGTGGACACGCGCGGCATGCGCGTCGTCCGCGTGAACGACCTCAAGCTCTCCGACACCAGCTCCACGCAGCTACGCCTCCTTGGCGCCGAGGTCGGCGCGCGCGGCCTCCTGCGCTCGCTCTCGCCCTCGCTCGAGCGCGTGGTCTGCCGCGCCGCGCGTGCGCTGGGCCGCCCCATCCCCGAGCGCATCATCGCCTGGAACTACATGGACCTCCTCGAGCGCGACCTCTCCGACGTCAAGCTCTCGGTCAGTCACAAGACGCTCGACGACATGCACCCGGCGGACATCGCCGACATCATCGAGAAGCTCGACCCGCGCCTGCGCGGCCAGGTCTTTGCCACGCTCGACGACGAGATGGCGGCGGAGGCCATGGCGGAGCTGGACGACGACGAGATGGCTGCCCAGCTGGTCGGCGGCATGGAGGAGGGCGCGGCCTCAAAGATGCTCTCCGAGATGGATCCCGACGACGCGGCCGACCTCGTGGCGGAGCTCGACTACGAGAAGGCCGAGAAGCTCCTGCGCCTCATGGGCGTCAAGGAGCAAAACGCCATCCGCCAGCTGCTGGGGTACCGCGAGGACACCGCGGGCCGCATCATGACCTCCGAGTTCGTGGCCCTTCCGGCAGGCGGGACGGTCGCCGACGCGGAGCAGGCGCTGGCCTCGCTCGACGAGGGCTTCGAGTCGGTCCGCTACGTGTACCTCCTCGACGAGGACCAGGCGCTCACCGGCGTGGTCACGCTCGTGCAGCTCATCGTGAGCTCGCCCGACACGGTCCTCTCGAGCATCGCGGAAGACGAGCTCGTCACGGCCAACCCCGAAGACGACCAGGAGGACGTGGCGGAGGACATCGCCAAGTACAACCTCCTCGCCATGCCCGTCGTGGACGACGACAGCAAGCTCATCGGCATCGTCACCGTCGACGACGCGCTCGAGGTCCTGCAGGAGGAGCACGAGGAGGATCTGGCCATCGTGGGCGGCAAGGCGCTCGGCTCGGACGACGAGTCGGACCACGTGCTCACGCGCCTGCTCACGTCCGAGTCATGGTTCTTCCTGTGGGTGGCTGCCCTGGCCGTGCTCATCGCCGTCACGGGAAGCGGGGGAGGGAACCCCCTGAACGGCGTGCTCCTCTCGCTGGCGCTGCCCCTCGCCCTGCGTGCGGCCTACGACATGGTGCGCTACGTGACTAACTTCTTCCTCGAGCACGACGCGGACGACGAGGACAGCCCCTCGCTCATCGGCTTTGCCGTGCGTGGCGTGACCGCCGGCGCGGTCTACGCGGGCCTTGCCTACCTGGCGATCTACGGCATGTGCGCGGTGCTCGAGGGGACGATCCCCGACTTCATCGTCAACGACGCGTGGGCGGCGGGAAGCATCGAGAAGACCGTCCTTCTGGGCTTCAAGGTGTCGGCCGCCTGCATCATGCTGACGTTTGCGACCGCACCGCTCTACCTCGTCTACCTGCGTCATCGCGACGCGGCGGGCGATGAGGCGAGTGGGTCCACGCTTCGTGCGGTCGCCATGGTGATGAACTGCGTGGTCTTTGTCGCCCTTGCGCTCTACCTGGGGGTGTGGGCGTGATGGCGCCGCAGCGGCATGCGGCCCCGCGCACCGATGAGAGGCCCCAGCGCGAGCCGCTCGAGTGGAGGCGCGTGCTGGGGGCCATGGGGCCAGGCATGGTGGCGGCGCTCGCGGGCGCCGACGCCGGCGGGGTCGCCGCCTACTCAAACTCGGGCGCCCTCTATGGCTTCGGCCTGCTGTGGACGGTCCCCGTCATGTGCCTTCTGCTCATCGTGGTCCAGGAGACCGCGGCGCGCATGGGCTGCGTCACGGGCAAGGGCTTCGCCTCGCTCATCCGCGAGCAGTACGGCGTGCGCCCGTCGGTGGTGGCCATGCTGGCGCTCCTCATCTCAAACGCCACGGTCACCCTGTCGGAGTTCGCGGGCATCGCCTCGGGATTCGCGCTCTTTGGCATCCCGACGTTCGTGTCGGTGCCCGCGTCCGCCTTTGCCATCTGGATGCTCACCATGAGCGGGTCGTATCGCAGGATAGAGAAGGTGCTGCTGGCCATAAGCTGCGTCTTTGTGACCTACGTTGTCGCCGGCTTCATGGTCGGCCCGGACTGGGGCAAGGCCCTTCACGACACGTTCATCCCACCGCTCTCCGGCGACCTCAGCTACCTGTCGCTCATCGTCGCCCTCGTGGGCACGACCATCGCCCCCTGGATGATCTTCCTTGCGCAGAGCAACGTGGTGGAGCGCAACGCGCGCGAAAGGGACATCCCCTACCAGCGCATCGACACCGCCACGGGCTCCATCGTGGCGAGCGCCATCAGCTGGTTCATCATCCTGGTGACGGGGGCGGTGCTCCACCCCGCCGGCATCGTAGTGCAGGGGGCCGAGGACGCCGCCAGTGCGCTGGCGCCCCTGGTGGGGCAGTACGCACAGGCGCTCTTTGGCGCCGGGCTCATCGGCGCGTCGTTTCTGGCCGCCTGCGTGCTGCCCGGCATCACCTCGAGCGCTATCTGCGAGGCCTTTGGTTGGGAGCGTGGCAGCGACCGCACGTGGGCCGAGGCGCCGGTCTACCGGGGCATCATCACGGCGATCCTCATCATCTCGGCCGTCTTCGTGCTCATGCCCAACGCCAATCTCTTTGGCATCATGATGGCCGCGCAGGTCATCAACGGCGTGCTGCTGCCGGTCCTTCTGTACTTCATGGTGGGCATCGCGAGCGACCGCCACGTGATGGGCCCCTATCGCAACAGCCGTCTCTGGAACGTGCTCATGTGGTTCACCATCGTGTCGGTGACGCTGCTCACCGTGGCGATGTTCGTCCTGCAGGCCATGGGATACTAGTGCCGACTTGCGCGTTTGCGTGCGATTCTCAATCGTCCAACCATTTTGGAGGCCCCTCGGGCGACCGAGTTGGCCACTTTTCTGAATGTCGGTGTCCCCTTGGGGTATCATGATGACAGCATGGAGAGGTGGCAGAGTGGTTGAATGCACCGGTCTTGAAAACCGGCGGGCCGCAAGGTCTCGTGGGTTCGAATCCCACCCTCTCCGCCATGTTGTCTAGTATCAGGAGGTAATCATGCCAGTTCTGATTGTTTTGGTCGCCCTTTTGGCCCTGTGCGCGGTGTGGTTCGTCACGATCTACAACGGGATCGTGACCAAGAACAACCGCTGCGACAACGCATGGCAGACCATCGACGCGCAGCTCCAGCGCCGTAACGACCTCATCCCCAACCTGGTCGAGACCGTCAAGGGCTATGCCAGCCACGAGTCCGAGACCCTCATGGCCGTGACCCAGGCCCGCGCCGCCGTCGCCGGCGCCACGACGCCCGAGGCCAAGATGGAGGCCTCCAACGAGCTCTCCGGTGCCCTCGGCCGCCTGCTCGTGACCCTCGAGGCCTACCCTGACCTCAAGGCCAACGCCAACTTCCAGCAGCTCCAGACCGACCTGACCGACACCGAGAACAAGATTAGCTACGCCCGCATGAGCTACAACGACTGCGTGCTCGAGTACAACAACGCGATCACCACGTTCCCGGGCAGCCTCGTTGCCGGCTCCCGCTTTGCCAAGCGCCAGGGCTTCGTCGCGGCCGACACCGCCCGCGAGACTCCGCAGGTCAAGTTCTAAGCCACACCTGACACAGAACGACCAACGGCATTGCCCGTTCCGCCACTTGCGGCGGAACGGGCAATGCCGTTGGTCGTTCCGCAAGGCTACCGCTTCCTGCAGGCGCGGAAGAACTCCCTCAGGAGGCTGGCGCATTCGTCGGCAAGGACGCCGGGCGTCACGCGGAACGAGTGGTTGAGCCGAGGGTCGTCGCTCACGTCAAAGAGCGTGCCCAAGGCCCCTCCCTTGGGGTCCGTCGCGCCATAGACGCAGCGGTCGATTCGGGCGTTCACCATGAGGCCCGCGCACATGAGGCAGGGCTCGAGGGTCACATAGACCGTGCAGCCCGAAAGGCGCCAGCGGCCCAGCGCGTGCGCGGCGTCGACCATGGCCCGAAACTCCGCGTGGGCGGAGGGGTCTGCGTCCGTCTCGCGCCGGTTGTGCGCCTTTGCCACCACCTGACCGTCGCAGACGACGACCGCCCCGATGGGCACCTCGCCCTCCTCTGCGGCAAGGGCGGCCTCCGCAAGCGCGAGCCTCATGTACTGCTCGTCAACGTCTGCCATCGTCCCTGCACCTCCTCTCCCCAAAGAGTATATGACTCACAAGGGTCCCACCCCTTTGAGTCAAATTGACTCAAAGGGGTGGGACCCTTGTGAGTCAGGCAGCCCTGCGCGTCAAGAATCTGCTGATTGTTTCGACAATTATCAAGTATGTGCACGTCACCTCCCCCATTTGGTATCTTGTAGCTACCCAAAGAGAGAGGCGCCCCATGCTAAAGGAGTTCACCGCTCAGGACGTGCGTAGCGCGTACGTCCGCATCGCCGACTTCGTGAGAAGGACGTCCCTCGAGGATTCCGTCTACCTCAACGACGAATACCACCGCTACCGCTTCAAGCTCGAGAGCCAGCAGCTTGGCAAGAGCTTCAAGATCCGCGGTGCCCTGAACACGCTGGCCCAGCTCCCACGGACCCAGATCGAGCGGGGCGTCGGCACTATCTCCACAGGCAACCACGGCATAGCCGTGAGCTACGCGTGCCGCCTTTTGGGCATCGAGAACTGCGTCGTCATCGTCCCCTACGGCACGCCGCGGCCCAAGCTGGACCGCATCCGCTTCTACGGCGCGCGCGTCATGACCATGGGCAACAGCTACGAGGACGCGCTCACGCTGGGACTCAACTACATCGACCGCCACGAGCTATTCTATGTCGACCCGGGCGACGCGGACCCGCGCGTGTACGCCGGCCAGGGCACCGTCGGCTTCGAGATCATGACGGTACACCCCAAGGTGGACACGATCGTCGTGCCCATGGGCAGCGGCGGGCTCATCACGGGAATCGCCGTGGCGGCCAAGTCCATCAACCCCGACGTGCGCATCGTTGGTGTGCAGACGGCCGCCTGCCCCGCCGTCGCCAGGTCGCTTGCCGACGGCATACCATACACGCATTACCCGACGATGGGCCACACCATCTGCGAGGCCGTGGTCGGCGGCATCGGTCGGCTTGCCTACCAGATGCTCCCTGACCTCATCGACCAGATCGTCATCGTGAGCGAGGAGTCCATCCTGGACGCCATGTGCTTCATGGCCATAGAGGAGCAGTGCGTGATCGAGGGCGGAAGCGCCATGGTGGTCGCCGCCGTGCGCGAGCACCAGGACCTTGTGGGCGGAAGCGACATCGCGCTCGTCATCACGGGCGGAAACGTCGACGGTGACATGCTGCACGCCGCGCTCGACGCCCGCCTGAAGCGCGACTGACGGGCGGAACACCCAACGGCATCGGAACACCCAACGGCATTGCCCGTTCCGCAGGCACGTGGCTCAAAGGAGATGTCTCCTTTGGGTCACGTCTCTTTGGGAGCGGCGGCTATATGGTGATTACGATGTACTCCGCGAGCAGGTAGATTGCCGTGACGATGGCGTAGACCTGCACAAGCATCTTCCAGCGGTGCACCAGAAGCCCGATGAACTCCCGCAGAAACGCGTTGGGCCAGAAGTAGTACTTCGTCTTGGCGCCCAAGCCCTCCACGGCCATGCCCGCCTGGTGTGCGGCCACATACCCGCGGAACACGTGGTAGTTGGTGGTGGAGAAGCCCACGGCAAGATCGTCGGTGCTGCGGCCGGCATGGCGCTCGATGACCTCCCGCGAGAAGGCCATGTTCTCGCGCGTGGTGGTCGAGCGGTCCTCCAGCGCGATGCGCTCCGCCGGAACGTCCCAATGTTCCTGCAGGTAGTTGCCCATGCTCAAGGCCTCGCTGATGGGTTCGTCAGAGCCCTGTCCGCCGCTGGGCACAAAGACGGCGGGTGCGTCGCCAGCCGCCACGTGCGCCTGGTCAAACGCGGCGGCCCGGTCCACACGGCCAGCCAAAAGCGGGCAGGGCGTCCCGTCGTCGCGGATGCCGCAGCCAAGGATGACCAGGTAGTCCATTGCACGTTTGGGCGCGTGGTGCGAGGCCAGCCAGGCGCAGGCCATGGTTGAGAGCAGAAGGCACTCGCCAAACGATATGGCCAGTCCTATCACGGTGTTTATCATCCGGACCAGAAGCGGGTAGTCACGTAGTGGCGCCCAGTTGTAGAGGAGCCAGAACAGAAAGCCAGCGATCCAGAGCACGCTCGCGATGATGCCCAGAAGGTTGACAGGCCGCATTCCCTCGTGGCGGACGAGCGAGAAGTTGCTCATGCCAATGGCGAATACCAGCGGAAACATGAGAATCATCATGAACAGGGCAAAGTACTCCGCCATGTAGATCATGTCCAGCAGGAGCTGGTCAAAGGAGGGGGTGTAGCCACGTCTCAGAAGGTAGGTAAAGAAGACCAGCTGGAAGAAGCAAAACAGGACGCATCCGCCGCACCCGACCATGGTGTAGCCGTACCACGAGATGCGCCAGAGGCGCCAAAATCCCAGGGAGAACAGCAGGCACAGCGCGGCAAAGAGCACACAGAGACTCGCATGGATCGCTCCCCAGCCGCTGAAGTTGAGACGATCCACTATCAAGGCGCCGTTGCGCACTTCCAGATCCCACATGACCGCGCTGCTCCCCAGGGAGAAGGTGGCTTCTGTCTTGCCGTCGGCAAGGGCAGAGAACCGGATGCGGACCATGCCGTCGTATCTGCGCGTGATAGACGCGGCCTCGGCGACACCTGGCTGGGAGAAGCTCACGACGGCGCTCTTGAATTCCTCCTCGCTCCAAGGGCCCGTGTAGGTCACGTACGAGCCCGCGCGCGGCTTGATGTAGGCATAGCTGGCGATCGCAAGAACGACGACGAGGGGGATGAGAAGCAGGAAGCTCTTCCAGATCTGGTCCTTGACGCGTGCCGCTTCCTGCATGTCTACACCACCTGGAAGATGAAGAAGTCGAGGTAATGGGTCTCGGGGACACCCCACAGTATAGGGTGGTCGGGCGCCTGCTGGCGCTCCTCGATCTGCTTGAGCTGGACGTTTGCGTCGTGGGCGGCCTCTGCGATGGCCTGGGCGAGCAGGTCGCGCGTCATGTGCTGCGAGCAGCTGCAGGTGGCGAGGTAGCCCCCGCGCGGCAGCAGCCTCATGGCGTCGCAGTTGATCTGGCGATAGCCACGCGTGGCGTTGCGTACGGTGCCGCGGCTCTTGGTGAAGGCCGGCGGGTCGAGGACGATGAGGTCGAAGGGTCCGCCCTCCTCGCGCAGGCGCGCACGGTCACGACGGAGCTCGGGTAGGTAGTCAAGCACGTTTGCGCAGGTGAAGCCCATGTTGGCTTCCATGTTGTTGAGGCGTGCGTTCTCGCGCGCGAGGTCGATGGCCACCTGGCTCACGTCCACGCAGCGCACGAACTCCGCGCCGCCCGCCATGGCGTTCAGGCCAAAGGGCCCCACGTGGCAGAAGCAGTCAAGCACGCGGCGGCCATAGGCGATGTCGCGCACGGCGCGTCGGTTGTACTTCTGGTCGAGGAAGAAGCCGGTCTTCTGGCTGTTCTCGAGGTCGAGCGAGAAGGCCAGGGCGTTCTCGTGAACGACGATGCGCGTGTCGAGCGCCTCCGCGCCGGCCCACCAGCCCTTGTAGAGGGGCAGGCCCTCCTTCTCGCGCGTGGGCGCGTCGTTGCGCTCGTAGACGGCGCGCACGTCCTGGCCGTCCGCGCGGAGCACGTCGAGCAGCAGGGGATAGAGCGTGGGGCGCAGGAGCTCCATGCCGACGGTTCCCACCTGGGCGACCAGCACCTGCTCGTAGCGGTCGACGATGAGCCCGGGGAACCCGTCTGCCTCGCTGAAGAGCACGCGGCAGCTGTCGGTGTCTGGGCGCTCCCCGCAGGCGGCGGCAGAGCGCGAGCCCATGCAGGTCACGCGGTGGCGCCACGCCCACTCGAGCTTGCGGCGCCAGAAGGCCTCGTCGATGCGGTCGTTGGCGTTGCGCGTGACGATGCGCACGCGAATCTTGCTCTGCTCGGAGAGGAGCCCCGCCCCTTGCCAGGTGCCGTTCTCCTCGAACACGTCCACCACACAGCCGTTGGTGGCAGGGGTGCCGTCGGCCGGCGCGGGCTCGACGCGGATGACCTCGCCCTCAAAGACCCACGGGTGCCCCGCGGCAAGGGCGCGCGCCGCCTTGCGCGTGACGATGACCTGCGGATACGGACGGACCTGCTTCATGTCTGCTCCAAAGTGCAAATCGAGACGTGGCGATACGAAAGGGCGATACGAAAGGGTGGGACCCCTACGTATCGTGATACGTAGGGGTCCCACCCTTTCGTATCGCCTAGTAGTGGCGGCCGTAGCGCCCGCCCGCGGGGCCGCGCCCGCGGCTGCGCGAACCGGAGAACATCGTGCGCATGGGCTTGGCCGTGGAGCGGCCGGCCTGCGGGATGATGCGGCCCGAATCGTACGCAAAGCCGGGAAGGTCCCAGATGGGGATGAGCTTCTTCGTGAAGTACTCGATCTCGCGCAGGGGCGTGATCTCGTCCGGTGCGACGAAGGTATAGGCGTGACCCGTGGCGCCCGCGCGGCCCGTGCGGCCGATGCGGTGCACATAGTCCTCGGGGTCCATGGGGACGTCGTAGTTCACGACGGCGTCGATGCCGCTCACGTCGATGCCGCGGCTCATGACGTCGGTGGCCACGAGCAGCTGCACCTTGCCCTCGCGGAAGCGCTTGAGGGCCTTCTCGCGCGCCTCCTGCCGGCGGTCGGCGTGCATGACGTCGACGGTGAAGCCAGCTGCCTTGAGCACCTTGCTCACGTCGTCCACGCGATGCTTGGTGCGGCAGAACACGAGCACGCGCTCGGGTACGGTGCCCTCCTCGGCACCGCCCGTCCTGATGAGCGCCTCCAGGAGCTGCGTCTTCTGTCCCTGCGTGACGGGGCAGAGGTGCTCCTCCACGGTGTCGGCCGTCTCGCCCACGCGGCTGATCTCGACCGTCGCGGGGTCGTGCAGCATGGCGTCGATGGTGCTCTTGATGCTGGGAGGGATGGTCGCCGAGAAGAGCAGGTTCTGGCGCTTTTCAGGCAGAGCCTGCATGATGCGGCGGACGCTCGGCCAAAAGCCCATGTCGAGCATGCGGTCGGCCTCGTCGAGCACGAGCACGCGCACCTGGGAGAGGTCCACGATCTTGCGGTCCATGAGGTCGATGAGGCGTCCCGGCGTCGCCACGAGCAGGTCGCAGCCGCGGGAAAGCTCCGCGATCTGGCGGTCAAAGCGCGCGCCGCCCATGACGATGACGGAGCGCTGCCCCGTGTGCTCGCAGACCACGGTGGTCACGCGCTCGATCTGCTGCGCGAGCTCGCGCGTGGGGGTGACCACGAGGGCCGCGGGTGCGACCGGCTTGTCGGGTGCCTGGATGGGCGTGGGATCAGGGGTGCCCTTGCCGCGACGGCGGCGCCGGCGACGGCGCCGTGGCGCGGTCTGCTCGGCGGACGCGGCATCCTCGGCCCCGACGTTCGTCTCATCCGCAGCTTCCGTGGGGGCCTCCGGCGAGGAGGACGCCCCGATGAGCTGCAGGACGGGAAGCGCGAAGGCGCAGGTCTTGCCCGTGCCCGTCTGCGCGGACGCGACGATGTCGCGCCCTTCGAGCACCAGCGGTATGGACTGCGCCTGGACAGGGGTGGGTTCGGTAAATCCAAGGGCGTCGACCCCGGCAAGGATCTGCTCGTTTAGCCCGAGCTCGGCAAATGAGGTAGTCATAGGCCTAAGTATGGCCCAACAGACCAACCAAGTCAGAAATCACGCGAAAGACCCATGAGCTTGGGGCGCCCGCCCACCCCTGGCGCCCCAAGCCGCCGTACCATTTGCATCCGCCTGCCGCTTGGGAGCGGGCTGTGGCGCAGGTTGCGCGCTGCGATGCGCTACTCTAAGAACGCATATGTGCCAATGCACGAAACACTGCAGAGAAGGAGCCGGACATGTCCATGATTCCCGCACCGATCGATGTAACCAAGACCCCCGAGTGGAAGGCGCTCCAGGAGCACTTCGACGCGCTCCAGGCCGAAGGCATCAGCCTCAAGGACTGGTTCGCGGCCGATCCCGACCGCGTGGAGAAGCTCTCCTTTGATACGTCTGACCTGCACTTTGACCTCTCCAAGAACCTCGTCACCGACGAGACCATCAAGCTTCTGGCCGACCTCGGCCGCGCCGTGGGCCTCGAGGAGCGCCGCGCCGCCATGTACCGCGGCGACCACATCAACACCACCGAGGACCGCGCCGTCCTGCACACGGCGCTGCGCCGTCCCGCCAGCGAGGCCGGCACGCTCATCGTCGACGGCCAGGACGCCGTGGCCGACGTCAACGAGGTCCTCGACAAGATGTACGCCTTTGCCGAGCGCGTCCGCTCCGGCGCATGGAAGGGCGTCACCGGCAAGGCCATCGAGAACGTCGTCTCCATCGGCATCGGCGGCTCCGACCTCGGCCCGGTCATGGTGTACGAG
>CADBRX010000071.1 GCA_902797175.1 uncultured Coriobacteriaceae bacterium
AACACCGTGGTGCAGTCGCAGGACCAGCGCTCCCAGATCCAGAACCGCGAGGTCTGCATGCAGATGCTGCGCGCCCGCCTGTACGAGATGGAGCTCGAGAAACAACAGGCAGAGCTCGGCGCCGAGCGCATGGGGCAGATCGGCCGCGGCGACCGTGCCGAGAAGATCCGCACCTACAACCAGCCCCAGGACCGCGTGACGGACCACCGCATCGGCTTCAACGCCACCTACAACGGCGTGCTGCTGGGCGACAAGCTGGTCACGGTCATCGACGCCCTGGCCGCCGCGGAGCGTGCCGAAAAGCTTGCCCAGGCAGTGTAGTCACGACGCGCCCCGACCGTTCCAAAGGGGCGACACCCCTTTGGAACGCCTTTTCTTGAAGGGAAACGCATGCCTGAGACCTGGACCATAAAGCGCGTGCTCGACTGGACGGTCGGCTATCTGGGCCGCAAAGGTGACGAGCGCCCGCGCCTTTCGGCCGAATGGCTGCTGTCTGCCGTGACGGGGCTTTCGCGTGTTGAGATCTATACCAACTTTGACAGGCCGCTCTCGCCTGACGAGCTTTCGCGCATGCACGTGCTCGTGGAGCGCCGCGGCAAGGGGGAGCCGCTCCAGTACGTAACGGGGGAGATGCCCTTTCGCCACATCGTGCTCAGGTGCGAGGAGGGCGTGCTCATCCCTCGTCCGGAGACTGAGGTGCTGGTAGATGCCGCGCTCGAAGGAATAGATGCCCTGGGCGGCAAAGAGGCGTGGCCGCGCGTGCTCGACCTCTGTACGGGCACGGGATGCATCGCGTGCTCCATTGCGGGAGAGCGGGAAGGCTCCCGCGTGGTGGCGACCGACCTCTCCCCCAAGGCGGTTTCGCTGGCCCGACGCAACGTCGAGGCGCTGGGTCTCGGGGCCTTTGTCGACGTGGTGGAGTGCGACCTTGCCTCCGCCGTGCCGTCGGAGCTCATGGGAACCTTCTCTGTGCTCGTGTCCAACCCTCCCTACATCCCCAGCGCCGTGGTTCCGACGCTGCCCGAGGAGGTGGCGGGGTTTGAGCCCCGGCTTGCCCTCGACGGCGGAGCGGATGGCCTCGATCTCTTCCGTCGCATCCTTGACCTTGCTCCCGTCGCACTCGTGCCGGGAGGTTGGCTCTGCGTCGAGCTCTTTGAGGACAACGTCAACGACGCGGCGGCGCTGTGCGAGGAACAGGGCGGGTGGTCGCGCGTCGAGGTGCGCGAGGACCTCACCCATAGGCCGCGCGTTCTTGTGGCCGTGAGGGAGGCGTAGCGACTATGGGAGCCATTCTTTGCGTCAGCCAGGAAAACCCCTCCAGAGAGGTGTTGCGCGAGGCATCCGCGACACTCGCCTTTGGTGGCGTGGTGGTCATGCCGACCGACTCCGTGTATGGCATCGGCTGTGCCGCAACGCCCAACAACCCAGGTCACGAGCGCATCTTTGACATCAAGAGGCGCGAGCGCACGCAGACCCTTCCTTGGCTCATCGCCGACTTCGACGACCTTTCCCGCTACGCGGACGAAGTGCCCGACGCCGCCCTCGAGCTGGCGACGCAGTTTTGGCCTGGTGCCCTGACGCTCGTGGTCTCCGCGTCAGATGAGGTTCCGCAGGAATACCGTGGCGCGGATGGGACGATTGCTCTCCGCATGCCAGACTCCAACCTCGTGCGCGAGCTATCGCGCCTCACGGGGGCGCCGCTTGCGACCACGAGCGCCAACACCCACGGAGAGGCGGCTGCCACGTCGGGATCATCAGTCGAGCGGCGCATCGCGGAGGAGGCGGACCTCGTTCTTGACGCGGGCCCAGCGCCGATTGCGGTGGCGAGCACCATCGTGAGCGTGGTAGGGCCAGAACTGGTCATTTTGCGTGAAGGGGCCATCCCTGCACACCGAATCATCAAGATTGCGGGCAGATAGGGCGCTCCATCGTTAACGATGCGTCTCAAGATGCGCTGTCGGGCCTCGTTACGGCTACGCTATTTCAGCTACAAAAGCTGGTGTCCAGGCCATCATGGGGCCGTATGCCACAGCGAAAGGACAACACATGCAGCTTACGCACCTTGCCCAGTCAGATGCCGAGGTCTTTGGGGCCATTGGCAACGAGCTTGGACGTCAGCGCGGCTCTATCGAGCTCATTGCCTCCGAGAACTTTGTCAGTCTTGCGGTCATGGAGGCCGTGGGGTCGGTTCTGACCAACAAGTATGCAGAGGGACTTCCCGGCAAGCGCTACTACGGCGGCTGCTGGGCGGTCGACGTCGTGGAGGACCTGGCTCGCGAACGCGCAAAGAAGCTGTTTGGCTGCGCCTTTGCCAACGTCCAACCCCACTCCGGCGCACAGGCCAACTATGCTGCCGAGTTCGCCTTTGCCCAGCCGGGCGACGTGGTGATGGGTATGGACCTCTCCAACGGCGGCCACCTCACGCACGGCTCGCCTGCCAACTACTCGGGCAAACTCTTCCACATGGTTTCGTACGGGCTCAATTCAGAGACTGAGCGCATCGACTACGACATGGTCGCCGCCAAGGCGGCGGAGTTCAAGCCCACGCTCATCATTGCGGGCGCCTCAGCCTACCCGCGCGTGATCGACTTCGAGCGCTTCGCGCAGATCGCGCACGACAACGGGGCCAAGCTCATGGTTGACATGGCCCATATCGCCGGGCTCGTTGCGACGGGCGCCCACCCCAGCCCGATTCCCTATGCCGACGTGGTGACCACCACCACGCACAAGACCCTGCGCGGCACGCGCGGTGGCCTCATCCTGTGGAACGACGAGTCCTACACCAAGGCGCTCAACTCCGCAGTCTTCCCAGGCAGCCAGGGTGGCCCCCTCGAGCACGTCATCGCCGGCAAGGCCGTGGCCTTTGGTGAGGCGCTCCAGCCCGAGTTTGCCGCCTACATCGAGCAGGTCTGCATCAACGCAAAGGCGCTCGGCCGTGGCATGGAGTCCAAGGGACTGCGCATGGTCACGGGGGGCACCGACAACCACCTGCTGCTTGTCGACCTCACCTCCATCGGAGACGTCACGGGCAAGGATGCCGAGATTGCCCTGGACGAGGTGGGCATCACGGTCAACAAGAACACCATCCCGGGCGAGAAGCGCTCTCACTTTGTGACGAGCGGCATCCGCGTCGGCTCGGCCGCCATGACGACGCGCGGCTTTGGCGAAGACGAGGCCGAGCGCATCGGCCAGCTCATCGGCGAGGTCGTATGCCACTTGGGCGACGAGGCCACGATGTCTTCCGTGAAAGCGGAGGTCGAAACGCTCCTTGCGGCGCACCCCCTTTACCCGGAGCTTGGATAAGAAACGGCGGAACGCCCAACGGCATTGCCCGTTCCGCCTTCAAAAGCGGAACGGGCAATGCCGTTGGGCGTTCCGCCCATGGTTCCCCATGAGGGTCCGTCCCTAGAGGGGGAAACCGTCGGCGCTTGCCGAAATGTTGTCGCGAACCCATGCACGCTCTGCCATCGTTACATAAATACCTTTTTATGTGGGCAGCTTAAGTCGATGGTGAGCATCCATGAGCGACGAGCAGAAGACAGCGGTTGAGGAGAAACCGTCGGCCACTCCGCTCATTGACGGGCTTGACGAGTCGGTGATCGCCGCCGCGGACAATTACGTCCAAGAGAATTACCTCGGCACTCCCGAGCAACAGACCGCCATACAGCGCATGCGCGAGCGCGCGCTGAGCGTCTACCATGACTATCAAAACGATGCCTGGTTCAGGGCCGAGGCGTCCGTACGCCTCTCGGTCGCCATCAACGTGGTCTACTCGCTCTACCAGACGTTACAGGCCATCAGGTATGGACGGGTGTGGTTCATGGCGCTCGCCCTCTACGGCATCATGGTCACCACGACGCGCCTCATCATCTTGCGCTTCCTGCGTCCTGACGCCGCAGACGGCCGCGAGGAGCTCGAGCGCTACCGCAACTGCGGGCACCTCCTCATCATGCTCACGTTTGCCGTCGCCTTCCTTTCGTTGGTGGTCAACTACGCGGGTGAGCACCCGGTCTACCCCGGCTCGATGATCTACGTCGTCGGCGCCTTCACGGCGTGGTCGGTCTATACGAGCATCGCCAACCTCATCGAGTACCGCAAGCTGGAAAGCCCCCTCATATCGGCGAGCAAGCAGGTCTCCATGGCGTGCGCCCTCGTGTCGCTGTACTCCCTGCAGGCGGCGGCGCTTGCCCTCTATGCCGTTGACGACTACCTGTGGCTCAGGGCGCGCCTCAACGCCATATCGGCGGTGGTCATCTGCACCATCATCCTGCTGTTTGCCGTGCATATCATCAACCGCGCAAGCCGTGCGCTTGCCGGCAAGGAGGACCTGTCGTTTGTGGTCCACGAGAAGCGCATGGAGATCCACAAGGACAACAACCTCGAGTTCGAGCATTATTCTGCCGAGGCGCAGCGCCAGCTCGAGTATTGGCGCAACAAGGACAGGGTCGAGTGGCACACGCAGGGCGGGGCGATGGAGCGTCACGACGAGCAGGTGCGCGAGCGCATACGTGCCCGCGACGCACGGCGTAAGGCTCGCCGCAAGAAGAAGCGCTGAGCCCTAAGAGAGGGCTACAATCTTCAAAGGATTGATATTGCTACAAAGGGGGTCTCATGGCAGACACGCATGACTTCGATACTGACCGCTTTTTCCTCGTCGACCACCCGCTGGTCCAGCACAAGCTGCATATCTTGCGCGACAAGAACACCTCGACCAAGGACTTCCGCGAGCTCGTGACCGAGCTTGCCGTGCTTGAGGGCTACGAGGCCTTGCGTGACCTGCCGCTCGAGGACGTTGAGGTGGAGACTCCGCTCGAGACCATGGTGGGAAAGAAGATCGGCGGCAAGAAGCTTGCCATCATCCCCATACTGCGTGCGGGCTTGGGCATGGTCGACGGCATCCTTACGCTCGTCCCCGCAGCCCGTGTGGGGCATGTGGGCATGTACCGCGACGAAGAAACGCATGAGCCCGTGCAGTACTACTGCAAGTTCCCCGCGGACGTGGAAAACCGCACCTGCCTGGTGGTCGACCCCATGCTCGCCACCGGCGGGTCGCTTACCGCCTGCATCCAGTTCCTGCGTGAGGCCGGCGTCAAGGACATCCGCTGCCTCACGCTGGTGAGCTGCCCCGAAGGCGTCAAGGCTGTGCTCGACTTTGACCCCGACGTGCGCCTCTATACCTGCGCGCTCGACCGTCAGCTCAACGCCAACGCCTACATCCTCCCTGGCCTGGGTGACGCGGGCGACCGCATCTACGGCACCAAGTAGCGACGGGGATGAGCCTGGTCATCCTGCTGGCGGGCGGTTTTTTCTGCGGCATCGTTGCTGCCGCGCCGCTGCTGCTGCAGCTTGGCAGTCCTCATCCCAGCCTGGTACGTGGCATCGTGGCGGTCCTTGTCGCCTTCTTGATGATTCAGCTGGCGATGCTCGGCGTGCGCGTCGCATGGCCCGAGGTGTTCGTCCCGTTTGGCATGACGGCGACGCTGAGCTTCTTGACCGCGACAATCATCGCTGCTCTTCGCTGACTCAAGGGGCATCGTGCCCCCGGTTCGCTGCGGCCAGTTTCACGGCTCTTTTATGTCGCAGAGGTGAAACCGAGTGACAGCGTCGTGACACGCGAGTGCCAGACGGCTAGAATTCACGCGCTATGCACTTTTTGCGGGACTATCGGCTGGCCGGCCTTTTGGCTCTTGCGCAGCGGGTAATCCCCTCGGATTGTTGTAGTTGAAGGGAAGGTTGATTTCGTGGGCGACGCGTTCAGCCAAGTCTCGTCAGAGATGGGTGAGCTCATAAAGAGCTTCTACACCACCCCCATCTTCGGCAACACCACCGTGGGCCTGACCGTGACTACGGTCTGGTTCCTGATTGCGTGCGTGATCATGCTCATCGTGGTCTTTAGGTACAAGAAGAAGATGGAGGGCCAGCTCGTGCCGCATGGCGTCTTTGCCAACGGCGTGGAGTATCTCATCGAGTACATACGTGACGA
>CADBRX010000072.1 GCA_902797175.1 uncultured Coriobacteriaceae bacterium
CCGAGCTGCTCGTTGATGGCTATCAAGAGCTCCTTGGTTCGTAGCTTGCCGATGCGAGCGATCAGCCGAGCTATTCATACGCTACAATGACGACGTCAGCTGCCCTCTGACGGATTGTGAGTCTAGCGATGCACGCACACCAACCGAACTCAAAACACATCGCCCGAGTTGCCCTGTCCTCACTCGTCGCGCTTTCACTCGGAGCGTGCGCCGTTCCCGTGCGCAGCGGCCTTGCCGCCGCAAGCATCGCAAACCATGCGGGGAAGACGACCGCCTACGCAGCAACTGCTGACGACGTCTATGACCGCGAGGCCATTGCCGCCCTGATGGAAACGCTGACCTACGCCGACACTGACATTGCAATATCACCTGACGAGCTCTACATCGAGTCGCGCGATGGCCGCGTCATCATCTGGCATGACTACGAGATTCCCAATTACGAAGATGTTCCCGAGGTCATGCAGCGCGAAAGTCGCCGCTGCATCGCGCTTTCCGTCGCGCTTCACGGCTCTACCATCAAGAACACCGAAGGCGGAAGCTCGCCCTTCGAGAGCATTACCTGGGTTTTGGCTGACGGCCATGGTAACAACTACTTTGCCATCACCGATGGCCAGGGAATTGCCTACACAGCCTCACGTCCACTTGAGTTGTATCCCCAGGCAGACGGATTCATCCTGAGCGAAACTATCTATGTCGCCCTCAGCCGACGTCTGTCCGGCATCCCACCACGTTCCGGCCAGACTCCGCTTGACATCAATGGAGACCCCATCGTCTGCAATGGATGGCTCTCCGTGCCCGATGAGCTTTGGACCGTTGGCATGCCAGAGACAACCGAGGATTCCGACGCCTCCGCCTACTGGTATGGCGGTGACGTTGAGATCGAGGCACCCGCGGTCTGGTACACAGACCTCATGAGCGAGGAGCCCGCCGTTGAGGAGGAGATTCTCCCTGAGGAGGAGCTTGATCCCGAGAATCCTTGGGGTGAGGAAGGGGAAATCATCCCTGGCGAGGGCGGCGAAGGCGAGGCCGTCCCGGGCGAAGGCGAAGAGGTCGTCCCGGGCGAAGGCGAAGAGGTCGTCCCGGGCGAAGGCGGCGAAGGCGAATACACCGAGCCCACAGAGCCTGTGGCGCCCACCGATGGTGGAGAGGCTATCGATACGACGACAGGCAAGACCGAGGTTGCCGCCACGTCCGAGACCGTTTCTGAGTAACACCTGATACGAAGGGGTGGGACCCCTTTGTATCAGAGGCCGAGCTGCTGCTTGATGCTCTCCCAAAGCATTGCCGAACCCTTGCTCGAGGGGTGACACTGGTCCTCGTTGAACTCGTCCGTTCCCGTCTGAATGGCATGGTAGAGCGAGATGAACTCCCAACCATGTGCCGCACAGACCTCACCCAGCACGCGTTCCACCTCGTCTTGGAACATCAGCTTGTCGTAGTCCGTCCATGCGTTGTCAGGCGGCGCCATGACCACCATGTGCGCACAGCTCTCCGCAACGGCAGAGAGGCCCGTCTCCGCAAAGGACCAGTACTCGTTGGTCGTGTGGTAGACGGCGTCGTTGGTTCCCAGCATCACAAAGATGACGTCTGCTGACTCGCGAATCCAAGCGGAGGCATCCTCCGCAAGCCAGCGCATCTTTGCCCCGTTGACGCCCGCATTCACAAAGCTCCCGACTCCAAGGTCCGTGGCGAACGCACGAAAGCGGTTGGCCCAGCAGTCGACCTCGGGCGCCGTTTCATAGAAGGTTCCGTACGCTCCGTCATAGGCAAGCACATCGGTGGTCGGCCCATAGCCATCGCAGAGAAAACCGGCCGTGATGCTGTCACCGATCAAGCGGATGGAAGAGACCTTGTCCTCCTTGAGCAGACGGGCGAACTCCGAGTCGGACGCCGTATCACGTCGGTCGCTGACCGTCACAGAAGGCTTCCCAGCCTCCTCGCCAATCACGTCACCTTCCGCCACTGGCGCCTCCTCCTTATGGGCACACGCAGCGAGCAGCGCGACTACGGCTGCACCCATCGCCACCTTCACCGCTGCGCGCCTCGAAATGCTGTTGGGCGAATCGCACACTACCTGCATCCTTGCTCCGCCTTCCCGTGTTACGCTAGCCACAACCATTGTACGTACAGCCAGCCCACCACGCGAGGAGGACGTCATGCTCTACGTTGCCAACTTCAGCTACACGGACGCAAACGAAGAGAACAACAACTACTGCCTGATGCCCGCCATCGTTGAGGCGAGCGACGCCGACGCGGCGCTCGAGCACTTTTCGGACATGCTGCGCAGACTGCACGAGGAGACCGACCTCATTTCCGGCGCGCGCGACATCTATCTCGACTCGCTCATCGAGCTGAACGACACGCCGCATGACGCAATCCTGCTCCAGTGGCAGAAGATCATCGCAGATGAGGACGGGATGTTCTCCGAGCTGTCGGCCCTTCCCGAGGAGGACTCGCTTCCTGGCGTGTACAGCTGGAGCGAGGTTGACCAGTGGGACGTCCCCTTTGACGATTACGAGGGAGAGCAGGTCGCCCTGACCGACGGTGACGGGGATGAGGAGCTGTCTCCCGAGGACCTGGCTGACGCCATCACCGAGGCGCTTGATGCGCTCCTTGCCAACGAGGCAGATGACTTGGATGACGAGGACTTTGCCGACGCGGAAGAGTCGTTCCTCTCGTTCGGCGACAACTGATACGTAAGGGTGGGACCCCTTTGTGTCACGTGACACAAAGGGGTCCCACCCTTACGTATCACAGGCCGTACTTTGCCACGACGCGCCGTATCTGACGGGTCCATGGTCCCCAGATGGCTGCAAGAAAGGCGACCGTCGCCATGCCATGCAGTATGTCGAGCGGCACCCCTGCTGCAAAGGCAGCCACGATTCCCGGCCAGGTAATCGGCCTCACGAAGCCAAGCACATGCCAGCTGTTGAGGATGAGCCCGTAGAGCAGCGCGGCGCAGAACCCAAAGGCGCAGGCAACTCGAAGATCCTTCAGCAAGCCGTGGTCTGCCAGAACTCCCGCCAGGTAGCCAATCAGACCCCAGGCATACATCTGGAGCGGCGTCCAGGCACCCTGTCCAAAGTAGAAGTTGGACACGAGCGCGCCAAGCGCCCCCACCGAGAAGCCCTCGCGCCGTCCCAGCGTGGCGCCCGCCACGATGACGATGGCCGTCACGGGCTTGACATCGGGGACCGCCGCAAAGAGCAAGCGGCCCGTGGCGGCCGTTGCGGCAAGCACGACCACAGGCATGAGCTGACGCAGGCGCGGCTGAGAGGACTCCACGTTCGCAAAGACAAGCACGATGGCAACCACAACGAGGGCAAGCGTCAAAAAGGCCGTGGCGCGCACGTCGTACAGTGCGCAGACAGCCGCCGCAACAGGCGCGCTGACCAGCGCAATTGGCTCAAGCAGCAAGAGGGCCGCGTGCGTGGTGCCCTCGCTCATCGCCCGCTCCCGTAAATCCACGAACGAGCGAGAAACTCGTCCACCGCACTGGTGAGCACCATCTGGCCGTCAAAGAGGAGCGAGACGCTGTGGCACGCCTCGCGCACGAAGCCCACGTCATGCGTCGCCACGACGACGGTGACTCCCCCAAGGGCAGCCTCGTGAACACGCTGGATGACGGAGGCGCGCGCCTTGGCGTCGAGACCCTTGGTGGGCTCGTCCAGGAGCAAAAGCTGCGGATGCGTGATGAGCAGCTTCTCCAAGGCGAGCAGCTGCTGCTGACCGATGCTGAGGTCATAGGGATGCCGCAACCGTGCGTCCGCAAGGCCCAGGCGCTCAAGCGCCGTCTCAACAGGAGCTTGCCCCTTCCCCTTGGGCACCCACTCCGACAGCTCCTCTTCCACGGTCTCGCAGGCAAGAAGCGCCCGTGGGGACTGGGGCAGCAGCGCCTGTGCCTGCGCAAGCGGACGGCTCACGCGTCCGCGTCGAGGGCGATCGACCCCAGCCGCCAGCATGAGGAGCGTTGACTTGCCCGATCCATTGCCGCCCATGAGGGCACGGACCTCTCCCGCGCGAACCGCGAGGTCGCAGCCACGGAGCACCCAGTCATCGTTACGTGAGTACCGAAACCACACGTCATCAAGGGAGAGGGCCCGCTTTGCATCCAGAGCTGGGGCGACAGGTAGCGTCGGGGCGGCAGCCGATGCCGGGCTCTCCCCCACCTTTGCGAGGCTCGCCTCGCTCACCCTGCCGTCTTGCAGCATGAAGGCGCAGGTCGCATAGGGCACCATCGGCTCGGGACGGTGCGTCGCCACAATGACGGTCACCCCCAGCTCGCGGTTGATGCGAAAGAGCAGCGCCAGGAAGTCCTTCTCGGCAAGGGGGTCTAGTTGCGACGTGGGCTCGTCCAGCAAAAGCAGGCGCGGCCGCATGGCGAGCACTGACGCGAGCGCAAGCATCTGGCGCTGGCCGCCCGACAGCTCGTGCGTATGCTTGCGAAACCACGGTTCGATGCCCAGGAACTGGCAGGTCTCAGCAATGCGCAGGCGCATCTCCCGCTCGTCGGTGCCGAGGTTTTCCAGCCCAAACGCCAGCTCGTGCCAGACCGTGTCGCACACGATCTGGTTGTCGGGACTTTGGAAGACGTAGCCCACAAGCGATGCGGATTCGGCTGTCGACAGCGCGTTGGCATCCCTGCCAAACAGCCGCACGCTGCCCGAGCGCTCTCCCGCAGGAGACACCTCGGGCTTGAGCAGCCGCAAGAGGGTGGTCTTTCCTGAACCCGTCCCCCCTCCGAGCAGCGCAAACGCCCCCTCGGGGACCTGAAGAGACACTCCGTCAAGGACAGGCGCATCGTCCCCGCCCGCCAAGGCCGCAGGATACGAGAAGGTGAGGCCCGAGACCTCGACGGCCGGGGCCACAGTCATCTCGCTCATGGCTCCCTCCTCCACAGCAGGTGTTCGACCACCACGACAAAGGACGGCGCAAACGAGAGCAGCGACAGCGACAGGTATGCCCACGATGGGGCGAAGCCCTCCATGCGCGGATAGAAGCGCCAGGTGGAGAGGGCTGTCTGCACGCCGAGCGCCGCCGCGGCAACGAGCGTCGCGCAGAGGACGAGCGCCACCGCATCGCGCTCCCGGAAGGTGCGGGATCGGAAGCGCGAGCGCTTGTGCGTTGCGCCCCACCCCCGTGCACGCATGGAATCGGCACGCTCGAGCGAATCCTCGAGCGCCCACGTGGCCAGGGCGCCCATCACGCGCGTGCGCGCGGCCCTCTCGCCATGGGCACGTGGCACGGCACGTAGGCTCGCGATAACCATGCGTGCACGCCTCATGAGCTGCGGCACCAGCTGCGCCGTCATGGAGAAGGCCAACGTCACCGAAGGCAGCGCCCCTCCCGTCATGACCAGGAGCTCATCTTGGCCGATGACCAGGCCGAGCGCCTCGATCCACATGAGCACGCTCACGAGCAGGGCGCCCATCACCGCTCCATAGGCCAGGCTCTCCGCATAGACCAAGAACGGCCCGACCTTTGCCACAAGCGTCGAACCCAGGGCGGAGAAGACCGGATTGATGAGGCAGATGAGCAGAAGGAGGGGCAGCTGCCACCGAAGCTTGGAAAGAGCCGCCCCGACGCCCTGCGTCAGGGCAGAGAAGAGCAGAGCGCCCACGAGGAGGATTGCCGTGCAGACGGGCTCGATGGCGAGCATCGCAAGCACCACCGCCCCGCCGATGAGCACGGCGGGGACGATGGGATGATACAGCTCGAAGGCCGCAGGTCGCACGACTGCCTTGAGGGCTATGGAACGCTAGGCGTTCTTACGGGAGCTGAGGTAGAAGGCAACGCCCGCGCAGGCAACAACCGCGACGCCCGCAACGGGCAGCAGGGGGAAGCTCGAGGAGGTGGGAGCCGCCGCGGCTTCTGCGGCAGGGGCAAGCGTGGCCACGGATGTCGGCAGCTCATCGCCAAATGCGGAGTAGTACCACACGAGCTTCATGCCATCCGCAGGGGTAACGCCGGAGATGCCCACCTCAGATGCCTTGCCATCCACAAAGAGCTGCCAATAGGCACCAGAGGCCTCGTCAAAGGCCAGGGTGGAGCCGTCGACGGGGCTGTTGATGGAGTTCAGCAGCACGCCGTAGGTGGAGTTCTCCGCATCATAGGTGAGCTTGTTCTCGTCAAGGGCACGCTGGGTGAGCGTCCAGCAGTCCTCGCCGTCAGCAAGCTCGTAGGTGACGGGGGCAACGTAGTCCGCAGCGGCACCTTCCGCATTGGGGCCGATTACCTCCACGGAGATGCTCTCGCCCGCGGCAAGGGCCGGCAGCGCAGGCACGCAGAAGAGCGCCAGCACAAAGGCCAGCAAGACGGACGAGACACGACGCAAGATGGTGGAATTCATGAACCCACCCCCTTCTCCCGCTGTGCGGGAACGGGAGGGCAGGCAGAGACAATTTGGGAGAAGCCCCATGGATGACACACGCAGGCGCGCATGCCGAACAACCTCGTACACAGTGCGGCGGCTGACCCGGAGTAGAACCGGGATCCTTTGAGAAGGCCTTGCAGCGGCTCAGACCGTGCCCTCTGGTGATATGTGCTGCAAGAAGTGTAGCAGAGTAGACGCGAAAGAACAGCTACAGGTAGATGCGCTGGGGGGCATTGCGCTTGGCAGCGTAGATGAGCAGAGCCACGCCTATGACAACGAGCGGCAGCGACAGGCACTGGCCCATGGTCAGCCAGTTTGTTCCCAGGAGATACCCCATCTGCGCGTCCGGCAGGCGCACGAACTCGATGAGGAAGCGGAAGCATCCGTACAGCGTGAGGAACGTGCCTAAGAACGTCCCCTGGGGGCGGGGCGGCACGCGTCGCGAGAGCGCGTACAGCACCAGAAAGATGACGACGCCCTCGAGCAGGGCCTCATACAGCTGTGAGGGATGGCGAAACACCGCTCCCCCACCCGTGTTGTCAAACATGACGCCCCAAGGCAGGTCCGTCTCCTTGCCCCAGAGCTCGCCGTTCACAAAGTTGGCGCAACGTCCCAAGAAGAGGCCGAGCGGACCACCGCATACCGTCAGGTCAGCGATGGTGGCAAAGTCCATTCCCAGCTGGCGGCACACGACGTATGCCCCCACAACGGCGCCGATCAGCCCACCATGAAAGCTCATACCACCTTCGTAGAGGGCAAGGATCGAAAGCGGATGCGCCAGGTAATACCCCTTGCCATAGAAGAGCACGTATCCCAGGCGACCACCCAAGATCACGCCCATGGCGATTCCCGTCACCAGGGAAAGTAGATCGTCCGCGACAAGGTCAAGCCCCCAGCGGCGCTGCGTGCGCCAGATGACCAGAGCACCCAGCGCAAAGCCGGCGAGATAGGCCAGGCCGTACCACCTCACGGCAAATGGCCCAACCGCAAAGGCGATTGGGTCCAGATGATGGTAGAGCTCGTTAAGCCACATGCGCGTGGACTACCACGCCATGGCGGGCATCACCTTGGTGACTCCCGGAACGTGCTCTCGCAGGATGCGCTCGATGCCCTCGCTCATGTCAAAGCTGGAGAGCGGGCAACCCGCGCAGGCGCCCGTCATCTCGAGCGTGACGACGCCGTCCTCGTCGCAGTTGACCAGCACCACGTCGCCACCGTCAGCCTGGAGGCTCTGACGAATGATGTTGAGCGTTGCCTCAAGGAGCTCCATGTTGACGGGCGTCTTCTCGTTCTCAGCCATGCTGTCTCTCGCTTTCTTGCCGCCTTGCGGCCACGTTACACCGTCCTCAGACGGCGAGATTCTTCACTCGTTAGATACTACCCCATCTGCGCACTGGGATTACACTCATCTTGCGGTTTGTACCATCTCCGCAACCGCACAAAGGGGTGGGACCTTTTGTGTTGTACAGCACAAAAGGGTCCCACCCCTTTGTGCGGGTCAGGCGATGCCGTGGAACAGGTGGCCTGTGGTGGAGCCTTCCTCGCGAGGGGTAGGCTGCCCGCCAGCGCGAACGGCCTCCACCGCGGCCCTCACCCGCTGCACGGCAGCGGCTGTCTCATCCTCCGAAAGCAGGGTCGCGTCCACCATGAGCCGGCGCACGCCCGCCGCCATGAGCTTTCCCACTTGCGGCGTCGCATCCAGCGGCTGTGCCGCGTAGATGCGCGAACGTCCCTGCAGGTCCGTTCGCACAGGCAACAGAGCCCCATCTTTGTCGCGCAGCGAAAGCCTGCGCTTGCGAAGCTCACAGCGCGCGCAATCGTGGATGCAGCGGCCAGCCACCTGAAGCACGCAGTGCTCGCTCGTCATCGCACGGGCGCGCCCATAGACGACCAGGCCGCACGGTACGTGCGACGCACGTGTCAAGGCACATATCTCGTCAAGCGTGAGCTCGGGAGAGAACCATACACCCGCAGCCCCGGCATCTTCCAACGCCGCGAGAGCGCTCGTGTTGTGAACGGGAACGCAGGGCCTCACCTCGGGAAGCGCGCCCCTGTCACGGGCAAGGACCAGCTCGGAGACGTTGCCCACACCAACAGGCCTATCTTTCATGACCCACGGATCCAGCCGGTCGTGATCTATCTCGCGACAGACCTCGTCAAGCCAGGGAATGGCCCCCTCGGGCCAGCCGTCTTCCGCCGCAAGCGCATCCGCCGTCGCGTATATGCGCGTTGCCCCCGCCCCCAATGCGGCCCTCGCAGCCGCGGCGGAAGGAGCAAGGACACATACCTCGACCTCGCGATCATGCACCCCGCGCGAAGGACGGTGCAGTCCCGCAGCTATGTCCTCGAGGTCGGGAACGGATGCCATGCCTTCCCCGCGCGTCTCATAGGGAGCAAGAATTGCCTGCTCGAGCGCCTTGCACGCCTCGGCACGCACCTTGTGCACCTCAGAGAAGGACATACCGACGCCCTTGTCGAAGGCCCCCGCAAAGCCCACAGGTTCAAAGGGAGTCGAACCCATGCGCTCAACGTGCTCGCGAATCTCCTCGGGCGTGACCTCACGCGTGCGGGCCGGCTCGACCACAAACCCCTTGGCATGCGCAACGTATGGTCTGCCACCACGGGGACCAAAGGTGGAAAGCTCCACCAAGAAAGGCCTGCCGAGCTGAGCCAAGACGTTGACCGCCACAGGCCTGCGCCGTGGGACGTCCCCGTGAACGGCCGACGCCGCATCAAGCGCCTTCTGGGAGCGGATGACCCTCACGGGACACCCCGCCGCCATGGGGCGCACGGTCTTACAGACGATGGTCTCCCCCGCCACAGCATCGGCATCTACGTGCGCCGTCAAAAACTGCGACGGGTCGTCCACAGGGCGAATCTCGAGCAGGTCGCCCTTGTCAACGTGCTTGTCCAGCGCAATCGTCACCTCGGCGCGGGTCACATGGCGGAAGCGCTCGCGACCGCCCTCGGCGCCGCCGCGCCGCACGCGGGCGCCGCCCAGGTCGCGTGACGAGACGACCTCCCCCACCAGCTCGCCGCGGTTGTTGGAGCGTTCGTAGCTCATCATGTCATTGTCAGACGTGCCGAAGAGGTAGCTCTTGGTGAAGTCACGGTTGAACGCTCTGCGAAGGCGCTCATGACGGGCCTCAATGCGCCCAAGATCTGCTTCGCGACTGTGCGCCAGATCATCCAAGGCTTCCCGATATGACGACACGACTGCGTACACGTAGTCTGACGCCTTCATGCGACCTTCAATCTTGAGGGACCCGAGTCCAGCTTTGGTCAGGGCGTCAAGGTCGTCGACCGTGCAGTAGTCCTTGGGACAGAGCGGCCGGTCCATCCCCTTGGGGGTGAGCACCGTTCCGTCCTCGTCGACCAGCTGGTAGAGCAGCCGGCAGGGCTGCGCGCACATGCCGCGATTGGCCGAACGCCCACCCGAAAGCGAGCTCAGCATGCAGATGCCGGAGTAGCAGAAGCAAAGGGCTCCGTGAGCGAACCCCTCCAGCTCGACGCCCTCCTGGGATATGCGGGTAATCTCGGGAAGCGACAGCTCGCGCGAAAGGGTGACGCGCTCGGCACCGAGGCTGCCGCACCAGGCGACTGCCCGCGCGTCGTGCACGTTTGCCTGCGTGGAGATGTGACATTCGATCTGAGGCCAACGACGACGGACCTCGGAAAGCAGACCCCAGTCCTGGATGATGAAGGCGTCGGCTCCCAAGAGCCACGCCTGCCGCACCAACGCCAGGACGCTCTGCATCTCGGACGTGCGGATGACCACGTTGACCGTCACGTATACGCGTGCGCCCGCAAGGTGCGCCTTTCTACATGCTGCAGCAAATAACTCAGGCGTGAAGTTCTGTGCGCTGCGGCGCGCGTTGAAATCGTTGCCAAAACCGCAGAAGATGGCATCGGCACCTGCGGCCAGCGCAGCGTCAAACGCCTCAGGACCTCCGGCAGGTGCCAGTAACTCGGGCACCGCCCGGGGCCTTACGTGAACGTGGTCATGATAGTGGTCGTGGTCGTGCATGGCCTTCCTTTATCACCGATTAATCGACATCCTCGTCTTCATTCCATATTTCCTTTACCTGCAAGAAGTCACCATTTCAGACCGCTCCGTGGCAGTAGAAATGCGCCCAGCACCAGCGATTTCGGAAAGGCAAAATCTGTCCACAAATCCACAGCTGATGGGTGGCTTCTTGAAGCAGTACCTCTACAATGGTTTACATTGTACCGACTCACGCTATGAATTGAGGGCCTCTATGGGTATGAAGAATCGCTCGCTGTTTTTAGCTTTAGCTCTCTCACTAAGCCTGTCGCTTTCTCCTGCTCTTGCTTACGCAGATGCAGATACTGGCGCCATCGAAGGCTCTCAGCCCGGTGGAACTCCCTCTGTTGTTGAGCAGGAGAGCTCCCCTTCTGACGCGGCAGGAACTGCAGACGAGAACAAGCAGGATGTCGCGCCTATATCTGACTCAGAACAGCCGATTGACTCAGACGATCAGACTTCCGATCAAACAGACGATCAGGCTTCCGATCAAACAAGTGATCAGCCAGACGAAGGTGAGACGGAGTCCTCTGATCAGGTAGACCCCCAAGAGGCCGAGGGCGAGGAAACGCCTTCTGATGGTTGGGCTGAAATCGATCAGGACGGCAAGACCGTCAAGGTCTATTACAAGGACGGCGAGATTCAGAAGGGCGTCCAGGTCATTGAAGATAAGCTCTACTTCTTTGATGAGGAGACCGGCGCGCTTGTCGACAAAACCGGCTGGGTCAACGATTCCCAAGGCAATCGATACTACGTCTCTACGGACGCCACGCTCACCACTGGATGGTTCCAGCTTTCGGGGAACAAGTACTACTTTGATCCAGAAACGGGCGCAGTAAAGCAATCTGAGGTGTTCACTGTTTCTGGCAAACAGTATATTGCCAGCTCAAATGGCTCCTGCGTTACCAAGGTCGGCTGGTACAAGCTCGATTCTGATTATTACTATGTCGAAAGCACCGCCGGTTCCCTCAAGTCTGGCTGGCTCTCTTCGGGTAGTAAGTGGTACTACCTCGACGCAAGCGACAATTGCAGGATGAGGGCCAACGAGGTGTTCAAGATCAACGGCACCTCATACGTCGCCAAGGCAAGCGGCGAGTGCCCGAGCAACTCGTGGGTCAA
>CADBRX010000073.1 GCA_902797175.1 uncultured Coriobacteriaceae bacterium
GGGAAGCCCGGCCGCCACCGCCGCCTGATGGATGACCTCGAAAAGCGCCTTGTTGGTGTGCAGCGTCTCGCTGCCACCTTTGAGGATCGCGCAGTTGCCGCTCTTGAGGCAGAGCGTGGAGATCTGCACCAGCGCGTCGGGACGTGCCTCGAAGATCACGCCGATGACGCCGATGGGGACGGACACGCGATAGAGCGTGAGGCCCTCGTCCAGCTCGCGGGCAAGGAGGGTGCGGCCGACGGGGTCGGGCAGGTCGATGAGCCCGTCGATGCCCGCGCAGACGTCCGACAGCTTGTGCTCGTCAAAGCGCAGGCGCTTGACCACGGCCGATGCCACGCCGGATTCCTCGGCGGCTGTCAGGTCTGCGGCATTGGCGGCAAAGATCTCGTCCGCATGGGCAAGCAAGGCCTCCTTGATTGCCGCAAGGGCGGCGTTTCTGACCTCGACGGGTGTCGCCGCCATGGTGGGGCTGTCAAGCTTCATCTGACGCGCAACCTCTGCGATGGTGCTCATTGCTCTCTCCTTGTCGTGGGAAACCGTCAGAACGTTATGCAAGCTCATCTATCAGCGAAGAGAGCTTGTCCGCCATCTCGTCAATCTGTGCCTCGCTCACCACCAGCGGCGGCAGGAAGCGCAGGATGGAGTCGCCAATGTGGTTGAGCACGAGCCCCGCCTCGAGGCCACGATCGACGAGCGGCGTGGCAATGGGCACATCGAGCTGGGCCCCACGCATGAGACCATGGCCGCGCACCTCGATGACGTGCGGCAACGCCGCCAAGCGCTCGGCAAGGTGAGCACCCGTCCTGATGACATGCTCGCCAATACCCTCGTCAAGCATCGCCTGCACCGTCGCGCGCCCCGCGGCGGCGGCAAGCGGGTTTCCCCCAAAGGTCGAGCCATGGTCACCGGGGACCATGAGGTCTGCAAGCTCGCGCCGTGCGGCAACCGCACCTGTGGGGAAGCCGCAGGCAATGCCCTTGGCCATGCTCACCACGTCAGGTTCGATGCCCGCCAGCTGATACGAGAACGGCGCACCACAGCGGAAGAAGCCCGTCTGGACCTCGTCAATGATGAGCACGATGCCCTTCTCGGTGCACAGGTCGCGAACAAAGCGCAGGTATTCGGCCGTAGCAGGCCAAACGCCACCCTCGCCCTGCACGCATTCGAGCATGACGGCACACACCGGGCCCGTCTCATCGGACGGATGCTCGACTGCTTCGCGCAGTGCATCGGCGTCATTGAGCGGCACCGAGACGAACCCTGCGGGAAGGGGCCCAAAGCTCTTGTGGAACACGTCCTGTCCCGTGGCGGAAAGCGTTGCCAGCGTGCGGCCGTGGAAACTCTGGCGCGCCGTGACGATGCCCGAGGCGCCGTCCAGCTTCTTCTCGCCCCAGCGACGCGCAACCTTGAGCGCACCCTCGTTGGACTCTGCACCGGAGTTGGAGAAGAACGACTTCCAGACCGTACCCGTGGAGCCCGTCACGTGCCCGTGCTCATCGGTGGTCGTGGAGAGCAGGTCAGACAGCATGTGCGCAAGCTCGCCGCGGTTCTCCTCATAGAAGTAGTTGCCCACCTGCCACAGACGTCCCACCTGCGCCTTCAGGGCATCGGCGACCTTGGGATTGGCATGTCCCATGCTCACCGAGCCAATGCCGCCCAAAAAGTCCAGGTACCGCTTGCCGTCAACGTCTGTGAGCACGGCACCATCACCGTCGACGAACTCGACCGGAAGGCGCCCGTAGGTGTGCATGATGTAGGTGTCGTCGAGCTTGACCGCCTCGTCAAAAGCTTGGCTCATGGCTTTGCCTACCTTTCGTTTTGCTTGAACATCGTGCCGATGCCCGAGGTGGTAAAGACCTCGAGCAGGATCGAGTGGGGATACGTTCCGTTGAGGAAGTGCACGCGGTCGACGCCGGCCTCGAGGGCATCGGCGGAGGAGCGAACCTTGGGAATCATGCCGCTCTCGAGCTCTCCCGACTCGATCAGCTCGCGCGCCTCGTCAAGCGTGAGGGACGAGAGCAGGCTGTCCTTGTCGTTGAAGTCGCGGTACAGACCGTCGACGTCGCTCAGGTAGATGAGCTTGTCGGCCTTGAGGGCAATCGCAATCTCGCTCGCCGCAAGGTCCGCGTTGATGTTATATGCGCCGCTCGGCGCCCAACCCACTCCTGCGATGACGGGGATGTAGCCCTCGTTGAGCACGGTCTCAATCAGCTTGGTGTTCACGTGGCTCACCGCCCCCACGCGACCGAGGTCGGACGAGATGGGCACCGCCTCGAGCGTGCGGCCATCGGCACCCGTGATGCTCACTGCGTAGTCGCCATAGGCGTTGAACTGCGAAACGAGCATCTGGTTGACCTCGCCCACCAGCGCCATCTGAACGGCGCGCATGGCGGCGTCATCGGTCACGCGCAGGCCGTCCTTGAAGGCGACCTTGAGGTCAAGCTCGCTCATGAGGCGAGAGATCGCCTTCCCGCCGCCATGCACAAGCACCACGCGGATGCCGACCAGCTTCATGAGCAGGATGTCCGCGACGACCTGCTTGCAGAGGTCCATGTCCTCCATGGCGGAGCCGCCGTACTTTACCACGAAGGTCTTGCCGGAGAATTCGTTGATCCATGGCAAGGCGTCCGCAAGGTATTCCGCACGCCTCTGGTTTGTCTGGTCGTCCACACGGACGCGCTTAAGTGCCATGCTTTCCCCTCTCGTCTAGCAATCCACCACTGAGAGTACGCCACAGTGGAGAAGAATGGAGCTACGTGCGGTAATCGCCATTGATGGTCACATATTCATGCGAGAAGTCGCAGGTCCAGATGCGTGTGGATGCGTCGCCCTGACCGAGGTCGATGACAATGGACACCTCAGGCGCCTCAAAGCGACGGAGCATGTCCTCCTCGTCCATGGGGACGGGCATGCCAGAGCGCAGCACGGGAACGCCCAGGAGGTCGATGTCAACGTCGTACTGGTCAAACTCGACGCCGCACTTTCCCGCAGCGGCGGCCACGCGTCCCCAGTTGGCATCGTGCCCAAAGATGGCGGTCTTGACCAGCGGCGAGTTGGCGATGGAGCGGGCAACGGTGTCCGCGTCCTCATCCGTCCTGCATCCCAGGACGTTCACGGTCACGAGCTTGGTCGCGCCCTCGCCATCAGCGGCGATCTTGCGGGCCAAGGTCTCGCACGCAACGCGCAGCGCTCCGGCCACGACGTCAAACTCGGGGGTGTCCCTCTCGATGGGCGCTCCGCCAGCGGCACCTGTCGCAAGGAGGAAGCACGAGTCGTTTGTGGAGGTGTCCGAATCCACCGTGACCTTGTTGAAGCTCGCGCGCACGGCAGGCAGCAGGGCCGCGCGAGCGGCCTCCGCCGTCAGCGGAGCGTCGGTCGTCAGCACGCAGAGCATGGTTGCCATGTTGGGCATGATCATGCCCGAACCCTTGCAGAAGCCGCCCACGTGAACCACACGGGGCTCAGCGCCCTCCCCCGCCGGAAGCGTCCCCTCAAGCGAGACCTCCTTGGGAACCGTGTCCGTCGTCATGACGGCACGCGCGGCCGCGTGGGCATGGTCGGCATCGGAGCCGAGCGCCGCCACGGCAGCGGAGGCTCCCTCAAGGTAGGGATCGATGGCCTGCTGCTGTCCGATCACACCCGTCGAGGCAACGAGCACCTGCTCATCGGGGCAGCCAAGCGCTTCTGCCAACAAGCGAGCGGACTCCTTGGCAACCGCGATGCCCTGCTCGCCGGTCGACGCGTTGGCATTGCCGGAGTTGAGCATCACCGCCCGCGCCACGCCAGAGGCCGCACGGGGGCGCGACACCTGCACAGGGGCCGCACAGAAGCGGTTCTGCGTGAAGGTGGCGGCGCAGACGCACGTCTCGTCAGCCGCCACCACCGCAAGATCGAGGCGGTTGGGGTCTGCGCGAAAGCCGGCATGCGTTCCCGAGGCCTTGATCCCCTTTGCCGCACAGACCCCTCCCTCGCAGGGAGCGAATCCAAAGGTTGCGGGATCGACATCGGGCGGGGTGAACGAAATGGGCTGGAACATGGGCGTGACGCTCCTCTCTTCTAGCGTCTGGGGCCTTCCCCTTGTGCTACAGCATCAGCTCCTCAAACGTGTAGCGACCCGGCTCTTGACCAGCAAGACGCTTTGCCGCGGCAACGGCGCCGTTGACAAAGATCTGACGGCTGGTAGCGCGGTGCGTGAGGCAGACCTCCTCGTCGGTGCCGAAGAAATGAACCTCGTGCGTTCCCGCAACGGTGCCGCCACGCAGCGCATGCATGCCGATCTCACGCTGTGGGCGAGCTCCGACAAAGCCGTCACGACCGCTCACGACGTCGCAGGCGCCCTCGGGATCGACGGCAGAAAGCAGGAGCTTTGCCGTGCCGCTGGGGGCGTCGACCTTCTGGTTGTGGTGCGTCTCGACAATCTCGATGTCAAAGCCCTCGAGCGCCTTGGCGGCCTCCGCGGCAAGACGCCTCAGGACGGCAACGCCCAGCGAGTAGTTGGCGCTCCACATGACGGGCATGCGCTCAGCAAGCCTGTCGAGCAGGGCAAAGTCATCGGCATCGAGGCCGGTCGTGCCACTCACGAGCGCCGCGGGGTTGGACTCGAGATACGCCGCGAGGTGCGGGAGCATGGCGCGGTTGGTGAAGTCAATGACGAGCTCGGCGGCAGGGACCTCCCCCGCATCGAGGGCCGAGACATCCTCTATGCCCACCTGGCCGACGAAATCAAAGGCCTCGTCCGCCTCGACGGAGGCGCGCACGAGCGCACCCATACGGCCGTTTCCGCAGACCAGAACCTTGATGGGTGCACCATTAGCCAAGGATACCGACCTCCCTCATGGCCATTTCGAGGCGAGCCTCGTTTGCGGGCTCCATCGGCCAGAGCGGCTGACGGTACACCGGGCTGATGAGCCCCATCTTTGCCATGGCAGCCTTCACCGGGATGGGGTTGACTTCGCAGAAAAGCGAGTGGATGAGCTCGAGGTTTTCGATTTGGACCCTGCGGGCGGTCTCCACGTCCCCCGCCGTGTACGAGGCGCACAGGTCATGCACGGTCTTTGGCGCGATGTTGGCCCACACGCTGATGACGCCCGAGCCGCCGATGGACATGATCGGCACGACGATGTCGTCGTTGCCGCTGAACATCTTGAAGTCGCTGCCCAGATACTGCGCGCACATGCTCGCATAGGCAATGTTGCCCGACGCCTCCTTGATCGCCCACGCGTTGGGGTGCTCGCGCAGACGCGCAAGGTTGCGCTCGCTGATGGAGCAACCGGTACGTCCGGGAACGTTGTAGAGGATGCACGGCACGCTCACCTGGTCCATGACCGAGGTGAAGTGGCGATAGATGCCCTCCTCATTGGACTTGTTGTAGTACGGCGTGATGAGGAGCAAGCCATCGATGCCGCGTTCGACCAGGCCGAGCGACTTGTTGAGCGACTCGGCGGTGGAGTTGGACCCAGAGCCGCCAATTACGGGAATGCGGCCGGCGACGTGGTCGATGACGAACTTGGCGACCTCAAAGTCCTCGCGGTCGGTCATGGTCGAGCTTTCGCCCGTGGTGCCCAGCACCAAGATGGCGTCAGTGTCGTTTTCGATGTGGAAGCTGACCAGGCGGTCAAGGGCCTCCCAGTCTACGGACTTATCCTCCTTGAAAGGCGTGACGAGGGCGACAATCGATCCAGTCAGGTTGCTCATGTCCATGCTTGCTCCTCCTTGCTTGTAGGGCCTCTCACAAACGGTCACCATCGATCAAGAGACAGCGGCATCCCCAGACTTCCCCGCATGCCATGGGGAAAGTCTCCGATGAGTCGCTTATTCATCGTGATCCATCCCCTCTCACATGCCGGTACCTACGGGCTGCCGGCCTCCACCCCGCCAATGGGGATGAGGGGATAGCGCTCCCGCAGGAAGTCCTGCAGACAGTCCTGCGGGTATTCCCCGCAGGCCCACCCCACAGCCACGCCTGACTGCGGAGTTCGGCGGATTAGGCCTCCTGTGGGGTCAGCGCCTGCCGGCTCGCCCGCGTTCATCCTTTCCGCGCCTCTATCACTGACTTACAAGGTACCGCGAGAAGTGCATAATGGGAGATGGTAGTTACACGATAGAAGCAATTAGGCGTACCTACATGAGATAGGTGCAAGATCATGACGAAGACCGTGCTCCCCCAGCCCTCGTTCGACGCCTCCGCGAATGCCCTCTTTGACAACATTCCTGCCATGGCTTTCTCCAAGGACGCAGAGACGGGCGTGTACCTTGCCTGCAACCAGCCCTTTGCAGACTACGCGCATAAGGGGTCACCCGAGGGCGTGGTTGGACTCACAGACTTCCAGATATTTGACGAGGTAACTGCTGCGCACTTTGTCGAGGACGACAAGAAGGCGCTCGCCATGGACGGGCCACACGTCTTCATCGAAAACGTTCCGGACGCCACGGGCGAGACCATTCGCCACCTGCAGACGACCAAGATGAAGTTCACCGACTCTCAGGGACGTCTCTGCACGCTCGGCCTCTGTGTGGACGTCACCGCCATGGCCCAGGTGGCAACGTCCGAAACCGAAGACCGCATCAAGCAGGAAGAGCAGGCGCTGCGCCAGGCTCTGCAGGGCAAGCTCCAGAGCGAAGAGCAGCGCCGAGAGCAGCAGGCGCAGCTCATCACGGCGCTTGCCTCCGATTACTGGAGCGTCTACTACCTTGACCTCGACTCCGATGACGGCATCTGCTACCAGTCCCACTCCGACATCAAGGGCTTCAAGGCGGGTGAGCGGTTCAAGTACCTCGAGTCGGTCACCGCCTACGCCAACTCCTACATAACCGACTCGTACCGAGACGAGTTCCTGCGCTTCATCCAGCCCGATGCCATCAAGGAAGCCCTTCGCTCGCAGCGCGTCATCTCGTATCGCTACATGGTGCACCGCAACGGACGAGACGCCTACGAGATGGTGCGCTTTGCCGGCGTACGCCATCCCGAGGATCGCGATGACCACCTCGTGCATGCCGTGGGGGCCTGCTTTACCGACGTAGATGCCGAGACCCGACGCAACCTCGAGCAGAGCGAGGCGCTCGAGCACGCCCTCGCCGCAGCCGAAGAGGCCAACCATGCCAAGACGGCCTTCCTCTCCAACATGAGCCACGAGATCCGCACTCCCATGAACGCCATCATCGGCCTTGACAGCATCGCCCTCAACGAGCCGGGAATCTCCGAAAGAACCAGGGAGAGCCTCGAAAAGATCGGCACGTCGGCACACCACCTGCTCAACATCATCAACGACATCCTCGACATGTCGCGCATCGAAAGTGGCCGCATGGTCATCAAGAGCGAGGAGTTCTCGTTCTCCAAGGCACTCGAGCAGGTCAATACCATCATCAGCGGGCAGTGCCGCGACAGAGACATTGCCTACGAGTGCCATGTCAAGGGCAAGGTCGACGACTACTACATTGGCGACGGCACCAAGGTCCAGCAAATCATGATCAACATCCTGGGCAATGCCGTGAAGTTCACGCCAGAAGGCGGCAGGATCGACTTCACCGTAGAGGAGATTGCCCGTTTTGAGGGGCACTCCACGCTGCGCTTTACCATGAGCGACACGGGCATCGGCATGAGCGAGGAATTCCTGCCCAAGGTCTTCGATGCGTTCGCGCAAGAGGACTCGTCGACGACAAGCAGGTATGGCAGCACCGGACTTGGCCTGCCCATCACCAAGAGCTTCGTCGAGCTCATGAACGGTCACATTGAGGTCGAGAGCGAAAAGGGCGTCGGGACCACCTTCACCGTCACCATCACGCTCAGCACCGTCGACAAGCCTGACGAGAGCCAGACAGAAGGGCTGCGTCCACATGAGATGAGCGTGCTCGTGGTTGACGACGACCCCGTAGCATGCGAGCATGCCAGCATCGTGCTGGGACAAATCGGCATCCACTGCACGACGGCCCTTTCGGGAGAGGAGGCCCTGCGCCTCGTCGAGCTCAGGCATGTCCGCCAAGAGCCCTTCAACCTCATCTTGGTCGACTGGAAGATGCCTGGGATGGATGGCCTCGAGACCACCCGCCGCATCCGAGGCATCATCGGCCATGAGTCTGCCATCGTCATTCTCACCTCGTACAACTGGGAAGACATCGTTGACGAGGCGACTGCGGCAGGCGTTGACAGCTTTGTGGCCAAGCCGCTGTTTGCCGCAAGCGTGATGGACGAGTTCAGAGAGGCGTTCAGGCGCAAGAGCGAGCAGCTCCAGTCCACAAAGGCCGACCTGGCGGGAAAGAGGATTCTGCTTGCCGAAGACATGGTGGTCAACGCGGAGATCATGTGCATGGTGCTTTCTATGCGCGAGATGGAGACCGAGATCGCCGAGAACGGCCAGGTTGCCGTCGAGATGTTTGCCAACCATGAACCCGGGCATTATGACGCCGTGCTCATGGACATGCGCATGCCTGTGATGGACGGCCTCGAGGCAACGAGGGCCATCAGGTCCCTGGAGCGTGAAGACGCAAAGAGCATCCCCATCATCGCCCTGACCGCAAATGCGTTTGACGAGGACGTCCAGCGCAGCTTGCAGGCAGGCCTCAACGCTCACTTGAGCAAGCCCGTCGAACCTGACGCGCTCTTCGAGACACTAGAGCGGTTGATCAAGGACTAAGGCTCATCGTCTAAATCGAAGACCTTGATGCAGACGTCGCCCGGCGCATAGCGCCTGCGATGAAACTCGTGAGGAAGTGTGCATGGCTCAGCCTCCGCAACCAACTACAAGTCAAACCGCACGATGCGCATCTTGACCGGGCCGTCGCACAGACGTGCCAAGAAGCGATGCAGGCCCGTGACCGCCGGGTCGTCCATGGGGTAGTAGCCCAGCATGTAACCGCGCGCGCTCACCATGGCGCCAGGCACCCACCCGCGCAGCGCCTCGACATCCTCCACGTAGAGGCACTCGTCATAGTTCTCCATGCCAAAGCTTTTGAAGGTGCTCCGCATCAGACGTTTTCCCAGCTTGCCCACCGTATCAAACACCACGCGGCTTCCTGGGAAGCGCATGGCGAGCTCGTTGAGCAAGGCCCGCGCCTGTACCTCGGTAAAGTAGTAGAACACACCCGCCGCAAAGAAGATGGCGCCTTCCGAACCATCCACCTCATCCATCCATCCAAAGCCGTTGAGGTCGCTCGCGATGTTAACCTCACGCTCCCCCGCTGGGCTCAGCTCCTCACGTGCCGCGATGATGTCGGGCATGTCCACGTTGTAGATGCGGCAGCTCCCGTTGTCGCAAGCACGACCCGTCTGGTCAAGGCCACAGCCCATGTTGACCACCGCAGCACGAGGATGCGTTACAAGGTAGTCGCGAATCTCCCACTGCATGTCGAGCTGCCTCATGGCTGCCTCCAGCGCGCCAAAGCGCCAGAAGGTGCTCTGCGCCTGTTTGTCCAGCTCGGAAAAGTCATAGTCCAGCCGCTCGCAGATGCGCGCGGCGCTTGGGTCGGTGTAGAGCTGGGGAAACACCTCGGCACATAGTTTGCGTCCGTACAGAGGAATGATGAGGGTCTCCTGTACGGACCCCTTCTCGATGGCAATCTTGTCTGGCATGAACGCCTCCGTCAACCAATTGTTAGCCTTGGTTGACTATTGTAACGGATAGCGTTCCACATCCACAAATGCAAGAGCCTCGTCAATGAGGTCCTGGTCGCGAAGACAGAACTGCACGGTGAGCTTTGCGGGAACCAGAATCTGAGCGACTTCCTCGGCCGTCGCAAAGCCCCTGTTGAAGGAGATGTCCGGACGCTCGATTGCCGCATCCGAACCATGGTAGAGACGAACAACCTTCTCCATCGCCAACCTCCTCTGCATCGGTCTCGCTATACCCTGACTGTGCTCTTGAGCACGAGGGCAAGAAACCGAAGTGCGGGACCATGGCAGAAGCCGTAGAGACAGGACGCTCCTGCTACACTGGGGCAAACCCGTGAGAGGAGCTGCCATGCCCAAGGTCGTCGCCATCAACGCCAGCCCGCGCACCACCTGGAACACCGCCACGCTGGTGCAGGATGCCGCACAAGGTGCGCACGACGCGGGTGCCGACATCGAATACTTCGACCTCTACAAGCTGGACCCCTTTATGGGGTGTCGCTCGTGCTTTGCCTGCAAGCGTGGCAAGACGGCTGGACGCTGCGTCTGCCCCGACGGACTCACACCCGTGCTCGACGCCATCCGTACCGCTGACGGCGTCATCATTGGCACACCCAACTACCTGGGCAACGTCAGTGCGGGCCTGTATGCCCTCATCGAGCGTCTCGTATTCCAGAACCTCACGTACCAGACCGACCCTCGTTGGTACCACGTGCCCAGCACGCCCACGCTCTTCATCATGACGAGCAACGCGCCCAGCGGATCGTACCAAGACGGAGGGTTCTACAGCGACATGTTGCAGTCAAGGCTGCTGACGCTGACCAACGCCATCGGCCCCACACGTCCCTTCGTATGTGGCAGCACCCTGCAGGTGGAGGATTACAGCCGCTACGAGTGGACCATGTTTGACGGTGACGAGCGTCATCGCCGCCACGAGCGCATCTTTCCCCTTGAGCGCGAACAGGTACACGAGCTGGGGACCGAGCTGGTCACCAATCCCTGGGCATAAAAGAGCGCGCCTCGAATGGCGCGCTCAACCTGAGATCCTTAACCTGACGACCCTACAGGGCAGCAAACGTCCGACGGCCGAAGCTCTGCTCCCACGCAGTCGTGAACTCGTCGACGGCAAGCTGCGTGGAGGGATGCTTGACCATGGACCACGCCACGTCAGGCGGAATGGTGACGCTGCCCACGCCCATGCACAGCAGCTCGTGCACCTGCAGGCTGTTCTTGAAGCTTGCTGCGCAGATCTTGGCGGGCAGGCCGTAGTTGGTCAGCATCTGCTGCAGGTCGGCCACCTGCTGGATGCCGTCGCCCAGGTTGCACATGCGGTTGACGTAGGGGGCCAGGTAGTCGGCGCCGTTCATGGCGGCGAGGAAGGCCTCGTCGGCGCTGTAGATGGCGGTGGCGAGGACCGTCATGCCCTCGGCCTTTGCGGCCTTGATGGCCCTCAGGCCCACCGGCGTCACGGGGATCTTCACGCACATGTTGGGGGCAAGAGAGCAGATGGCGCGGGCGTCGGCCATGATGCCCTCAAAGTCCTCGGCAAGCACCTGCATGAAGAACCTCTGGTCGGGGCGCAGGACGGCGAGCATCTCCTCCGCGACCTGCTCGGGCGCCTTGCCGCTCTTGGTGATGATGGTGGGGTTGGTGGTGGCACCAGCCACGGTCAGCGTCTCGGAGAGCTCCTTCACGGCCTGGGCATCCGCGGTATCGAGGAAGAGTACCATTACAATCAAATCCCTTCTATACGCGCCGCGCAGCGGCGCACCATCTTTAAAAGCAGTCTACCGACATCCGAGCAGATGTCTGTCGGTGACCAGCGAGCCTGGCGATGCTTGCCAGCGATTCGCACCAAAGACGCGAGCGAGCAAAGCGAGCGCTGAGCTGGCAAGCATCGCCAGGCTCGCTGGTCACCGACTTACAGCACCTGCTCCGTGCGGTCAATGATATCGTCTTGCGTGGCCTTGCTCAGCACGTTGAAGAATGCCGAGTAGCCCGCCACGCGCACAATGAGGTCCTTGTGACGCTCGGGATGCGCCTGCGCGTCAAGAAGCGTAGCACGGTCCACCACGTTGAACTGCACGTGGTAGCCATGAAGGCGGTTGAAGAAGGTGCGCAGCATCATCTGCAGCTTCACCTTGTTTTCCTCGCGCGCCAGCATGGTAGGCGTCACCTTCTGATTGAGCAGCACACCGCCGGTAATCTTGTCGGTGGGCAGCTTGGAGACGGTCTTGAACACGGCCGTCGGACCCTGCTTGTCGGCGTTGTGCGCTGGGCTGCAGCCCTCGGCCAGCGGCTCGTGCGCGTGGCGGCCGTCGGGAGTGGCCATGGTACCCATGCCCTGGCCCACGTTGGCGCTGATGGAGCTGGTGCCAGCATAGCGGATGCCACCGATGGGGCCACGGCCAAAACGGGTGTTGTGGTACTTGGCCACCTCGTCGATATACGGTGCGTAGCACTCCACGGCCAGGCTGTCCACGTAGTCGTCATCGTTGCCATACTTGGGAGCGTCCTCGATGAGCATTTGGCGGATGCGCTCGCCCTCCTCGCCCGCAAAGTCACTGGTCAGGGCATCCCACAGCTGCTGACGAGAGATACGGCCCTCCTCGTAGACGAGCTTCTTGATGGCGGAGAGGCTGTCGGCCATGTTGGCGATGCCAACCTGCAGGCCGCTGATGAAGTCGTAGACTGCGCCGCCCTCCTTGATGGTCTTGCCACGCGCGATGCAATCGTCGGTGAGGGCAGAGCACAGCACGTCGGGAACGTCGCGCTCGCTCGCCTTGTCGATGGCGTTCTCCACCACGACGGACCACTTGGTCATCTCGCGTAGGCTGGCGTCCCAGGCGGCCATCAGCTCGTCGAAGCTCTCCCATTCCAGGAAGGTGCCGTACCCCTCGACGAAGCGCTTGCCTGAGGTGACGTCCACACCTCCGTTCATGGCACACAGCAGCAGACGCGGGAAGTTGATGTAGCTCATGCCGGTGCAGCGGTAGCCCCAACGCCCGGGCACAGCCGTCTCCACGCAGCCGATGGCACTGTAGTTGTAGGCGTCGTATTCGCTCACGCCCCAGGCAAGGAAGCTCGGGATGATGATCTCGTCGTTGTTGAGGGCGGGCATGCCAAAGCCCAGACGCATGACTTCGATGCACTCGGCAAAGAAGGCGGGGTTGAGGTTGGCATGGTAGCGCACGGTGAGGTTGGGCTGCGTGAGGCGGGTCTGCGCCACGGAACGCAGCACGAGCCAGCTCGTGGGATTGACAGCGTCCTCGTGGGTGTCAGGCGTCTGGCCACCGATGGTGACGTTCTGGTACATGGGACTGCCGGCAGAGCTGAACGTGTGTGCCTGGCTGCGGATCTTCTGCACGGTGAGCGTCTTGATCCAGAGGTTGGTGAGCAGCTCCACGGCCTCACCCTCGGTGATGCGGCCCGCCGCAAGGTCGGCCTCGTAGAACGGATCCATGTACTGGTCGAAGCGGCCAAACGAGAGGCTGTGGCCATTGGACTCTATCTGCAGCAGAACCTGGGAGAACCACACAGCCTGCACGGCCTCATAGAAGGTCTGGGCTGGCTCGTAGGGCACGCGGACGCAGGCAGCAGCCATACGCTCGAGCTCCGCCTTGCGAGCGGGGTTGTCGCAGGAGGCAGCCTGCTCGGCAGCATGGTCTGCATAGCGCTGGGCCCAACGACGCACGGCATCGATCACCACCAGAACGGCCTTGTAGAACACGTACTTGTCGATGGAGTCAGGATCGGCCAGGTCAAGCGCAGCCTTGGCGGCGCGGGCGCGCTCCTCATAGCCACGCAAGCCCTCCTTGAGCATGCGCGCGTGGTTGATGGCCAGGTGCGCGTCACCTGCATTGAGCTTGCCCTCCATGCCAAAGACGCCCGTCTCCATGAAGACCGAGACCTCGTCGGGCAGCAGCGCCTCTCCGCGCGAACGCAGGTTGTTGTTGTCCCAGAAGGGCGCAATATCGCGGATGGCCTGCTTGTCCTCCTCCGTCATGTAGAATACGTCGCCGTCGCGCTTTTCAAAGAGGTCGAGCTCGTCCAGCACAAAGCCCAGCGTGTACTCGGGGAAGACGGGGGCATTGCCGTTCTTGGTAGCCTGGTTGCCGGCGATCAGCGTCTTGTCCTCGATGTAGATGCTCATGTGGTCGAGCACATGCGCGAAGGCCAGCGCGCGACGCATCACGGGCGGCTGGTTCTTGGTCTCTTGGTAGCTCTGCGTATAGAGAACGGCACGCTCGGCGTCAACGAAGGGCTTCTCGTCCAGCACCTCCTCACGATACGCCTGCATGCGCTCGGTGAGCGCACCAAAGTGCTCGCGGTTCTCCATGGCGTTGCTCCTCTTCTCTTAACAACTGCTTCTACTTTCGTTCGTAAGTAATATTAGCAATCATGGCGGTATACGTCAACGGTCAAAATGCAATTAATTTTCTAAGTCTGCTCTATTGACTTTCGTTCGTAAGTTATCTTACTATCACACCATCAAGAAACAGGACAGGCGGAGGGTCCATGCAGACGGCGACGGTATTCAACATCCAGAAGTTCAGCCTCAACGACGGGCCGGGCATCCGCACGGTCGTCTTCTTCAAGGGCTGCCCGCTGCGCTGCGCATGGTGCGCAAATCCCGAGAGCCAGATGCGCACCCCTCAGCTGGAGTGGAAGGAGAGCGCCTGCGTAGGTTGCGGCGCCTGCCTGGACGCGATGCCGGGTGCGCCAGCCTGCGAACGATCCGGCAAGCGCCACGTAGACGTGCGCACCCAACGTGGCGACACACCCGAAGTACAGGCAGCCGTAAGCATCTGCCCCGCCCATGCCCTCACCCTTGTGGGAGAGACCAAGTCCGTCGAGGAGGTCCTGCGCGTCTGTCTGCAGGACCAGCCCTTCTATGAGGACTCGGGCGGCGGCGTCACGCTCAGTGGTGGGGAGGCCCTTACCTGGCCGGAGTTCTGCGTCGAGCTCCTCACGCGCTTACGGGAGGAGGGAATCGACACGTGCATCGAGACCGGGGCACACGTTGCGCCACAGGTGTTCCAGCGCATCGCTCCCCTACTTGATCACCTGCTCATCGACCTTAAACATGTGGATGGCGCCAAGTTGCAAGAGCATGCGGCGGCACAGGCAGACCTCATGCTCGGCAACCTCCGTTGGGCCTTGGCAAACCACCCTGACGTCCTGCCCCGCACTCCGGTCATCCCTGGATTCAATGACAGCCTGGAAGAAGCCCGCGCTATGGCTTGCTGGCTCCGTGAAGCTGGCGCATCGCGCGTACAGCTGCTGCCGTTCCACAACTATGGAGAGGGCAAGTACGCCTTGCTCGATATGCCCTACCGTCTGCAAGGCGTCAAGAACCTGCATCCCGAGGACCTTCAGGACTACCGGCAGGTCTACCTCGATGAAGGCATCGAAGCCTTCTTCTAGAAGCATTCATCGCAACCGACTCCACCCATCACCCACGAAAGGATAAACCCATGGAGCAGAGCATCGTCGTCTACGCCGTTTCGGATATGACAGGCGAGACGGTCACGCGCATCGTACGTGCTGCATCGGCACAGTTTGCCGCAGGTCACATCCGTATAAAGGTGCTCTCAAACGCAACCTCCGCAGAGCAGATTGTCGATTTCATCCAACAGCAGGGTGACGACCGCGGCCCCTGTGCCGTGTTCCACACGATTCTTGCAAAGCGCACGCGCAAGGACCTGCGCAACGCCCTGCAAACCCTCCGTATCCCCTCGATCGATCTTCTAGGGTCAACCGCGCATGTGATGGCGGACTTGCTCGGCGAGAAGCCGCAAGAGACCCCTGGGCTCACCATTGAAGATGGTGTCGAGCCAGAAGTCTACGACCTAGAGGTAGAGCCGTAGGAGCTATTCTCCTACGCAGATGACGTCTATGCCCATACGCTCGGCGCTCGCCCGTGCCGCGTCTGGGATGCCCCCATCGGTGACGAGCATGACCTTCTTGCCCGCAAGCCGCAACGGCACGGCGCTGTGCTGGCCAAACTTCTCGGACTCGGTGAGCACCACCACCTGCGATGCCGCCTCAGCCATACAGCGTACGGCCTCCGCGCGCATTTGGTCGGCATTGGTAAAGCCCACTCCATCAATCCAGCCATCAGTACCCACAAACAAGCGGTCCACGTAGAATTCCTGCGCGCAGGTACGCACGAGCGGTCCCACCATCACCTGCGAGTCCTGCTGGTACATCCCGCCCAACAAGATGCAGCTCACGCGCTTGCTGTCACGTACGTAGTCCGCAATGAACGCGCTGTTGGTAACGATGGTCACGCCTTCCTTGGTATCGGCCAGCTCACGAGCCAGCAAGGCACAGCAGCTTCCGCTCTCCACCATGACCGTCTCGCCGTCTCGCACCAGCTGTGCCGCATGACGCGCAATGAGGCGTTTCTCCTCGTAGTGATAGGCAAGCCGGCCACCCACGTCGTTGGGGTTGGCGAGCATGGCAAAGCCATGCTCGCGCAGCAACAACCCCTTGGCTTGCAAGGCATCGAGGTCCTTGCGCATAGTGACGGTGGAGACGCCCAGGCGCTCTGCCAGGCTTGCGACCTCGACCTTCTGCTCGGTGGTGACAATCTCTAGAATCTGCGCGTCTCGCTTTGCCATTGGCTTTCCATTCTTTCAGCAATGCTTTTCTCTATATGGTAAACCAATTGCGTACGAAACTAACACGCGTTTGCTATGCCTCTTTATCCCAACTCTGCCATCGGTTCGGGCCGCTCGCAGGTTGACTCGACTTTCACGAATGTATGCTCCTTGGCAGAGCGTAGCAAGGCGTCGCAGACATCCAGCACATGGCAGCCAAGCTCCGAGCTGGCCCGAGGCGCGCGGCCATCGGCAATCGCGTATGCCAAGTCTGCCGCGCCCAGACCACGCGACTCGTTGGGGCAGGCGATGGGATCTCCAGCAGGCACATCCCCCATGCGCTCCATCGCTTACCCCCTTCTCCTCGTGGGCCAGCCGTCTGATTGCCCAGCCGGGCACACCGCCCTCACTGCCTCATGCCCTATACTACGACCATATCCCCACGAACGGAGCGTTCCTTGGTAAGCGTGGTCATCAACATCGTCATCGCACTCGCCTCGATGGCGGCCTGGCTCTCCATCATGTTAGGCACAGGAGATGACCTGCAGCTTGCCCGACACGGATGGCGGAGCCTGAAGTACTACACCGTGCTCTCCAACCTCTTCTCGGGAATCGTGTCGGCAGTCTACGCCACGCATTTGATTGCGGGATCTACCCCCGCTCCCTGGCTCCTGACGCTCAAGCTCGCAGCAGCGGCTGTGGTCATGGTCACGTTTCTTGTCACGGCAGCGCTGCTGGTTCCTGTGTATGGCGCAAAGTCCATGTACCAGGGCGGAAACTTCTGGCTCCACCTCGTGCTGCCGCTGCTCGCGGTAGCAGACATAATGCTGTTCGTCCCCGTAAAGACGTTGCCCATCTGGAGCACGCTCGCACCCGTTGTCTTTACCGCGCTCTAGGCCATTGGCTACCTGCGCCCCGTCCTCAAGTACGGTGCTGAGCACGATGGCCACATGTATGACTTCTACGGCTTCCTGAGGTGGGGCGAAGACAAAATCTGGCTGGTAGCGGCTGCCATACTCCTTCTGACTTGGCTCCTTGCGCTCGCCCTCTACCTCATTTAGCAAGCCGACCCCCGGAAAGGGGCGCGCCCATTCCGGAGGTCGACAACCAGCTATTGATGAGGAGAGTCCTGCTACGCCATCATCTCGGCAAAGTCTGCCAGAACTCCTGGGATGTCAATCTGCTGCGGGCAGACCGCGGCGCAGCTGCCGCACCCAAGGCAGGCGCTCGGCTGCTTGTCTGCAGGCAGGGCGCTCAGCGCCATCGGCGCGATGAAGCCGCCGCCCGTGAACTTGTGCTCGTTGTAGAGCGCAATGAGGTGCGGGATGTCCAGCTCCATGGGGCAGTGGTTGGTGCAGTAGTGGCAAGCCGTGCAGGGCACGCCCGTGGCCATGGTGTCGCCGATTGCCAAGATGGCGTCCCACTCCTCGGTGGAGAGGGGCTTATCCTCTCCCCACGTTGCAATGTTTTGCTGCAGCTGCTCCATGTTGGACATTCCGGAGAGCACCATCGTGATCTCGGGGACCGTCTGCAGGAAGCGGAATGCCCAGGCAGGGATGGTCTCATCGGGACGCAGGGCCTTGAGCTGGGCCTCGTACTGCTCGGGCAGGCTGGCGAGCTTGCCGCCACGCAGCGGCTCCATGACCCACACGGGGATGCCGTACTCCGCAAGCAGCGCCACCTTCTCGGCATCCTTCTGGAAATGCCAGTCGATGTAGTTGAGCTGCAGCTGGCAGAACTCCATGTCCTGTCCGTACTTCTCGAGGAAGGCCTTGAGCACCGGCATGGCGCCGTGGCACGAGAAGCCCAGATGGCGGATGCGGCCGGCCTTCTTCTGCTCGAGCAGGTAGGACACGGTGCCGAAGGCATCGTCAGCCAGGTAGTCATCGATGTTGGACTCGGTCACGTTGTGGCAGAGGTAGAAGTCAAAGTACTCGACACCGCACTTCTCCAGCTGCTTCTGGAAGATCTCCTCGGTCTTGCCAAAGTTGTTGTTGTCGTAGCCCGGGAACTTGGTGGCCAGATAGAAGCTGTCGCGCGGATACTTTGCCAGCGCACGGCCCAAGACCTCCTCGGAATGGCCGCCGTGATAGCCCCACGCGGTGTCGTAGTAGTTGATGCCCTGCTCCATGGCATAGTCGACCATGGCCGCAGCGTCCGGCTCGTCGATGGTGTGGTCATCGCCATCGATGACGGGCAGGCGCATGGCGCCAAGACCAAGGCCCGACAGCTTGAGATCCTGGAAGTCACGATAGATCATGAAGCGCTCCTCTCCTCGTAGCCAGCACGAATGCCGGAAGGTGTTCCCCCATACCATTCTGCCAGCTTCTGAGTGCCATTACCAATGCCTGTTTCTGTTAAATAGATATGCACTCCATGTATGGGACGGCCTGCGCAGCTGCTTGTCATAGACAGCTTGTATACTTGTCTGTGTGAGTTGTCACATACAATCGGATGGAGGACATGATGTGCTCTGACCTCTCTCAAGCCACCCCCTTGTATGCGGAGCTTGCAGACAAGCTGCGTGAAGACATTACTGCTGGCGTCTACAAGCCAGGAGACCAGATGCCAAGCGAGCCAACGCTCTGCGAGACCACGGGTTACTCGCGAAGCACGGTACGCAAGGCATTGCAGCTCCTTGTCGAGGAGGGGTACGTCACGCGTTCCCAAGGCAAGGGAACCTTCGTCTCTGATGTCAGCGGGCGAGCGTCTGCCGTCAGCGGCCTGACTCCCAGCTTCCTCAGCTACACGGAGAGCGTTCGTTCCCTGGGCGGCATCCCCGACACGCACACGCTGGACATTCGCGTGGTTCCACCCACGGCGGGGCTCAAGGAGTTCTTTGGCATCACGGACGAGAACAGGCTCTTTGAGGTCACGCGGCTGCGTTCGTCCGACGGCGAGCCCATCTGCCTCGAGACCATCTGGCTTCCCATGCTCTACGCCGACTTGACGGGACGCGAGCTCGACGGGTCGATCTACCTCGCCCTCAGAGAGCGCTATGCGATCCTCCCCGAAAACGGAACGAAGTTCATCGGCATCTGCCATGCCAACAACAGGGAGTCGTTCCAGCTCCATGTCGAGAGGGACACGCCGCTGCTGCTTATCGAAGACCACGTCTACGACCAGCGGGGACGTCCGCTGCATGTGACCAAGCAGGTCATGCGTGGAGACAAGCATCGCTACAGCATGCACATCCCCAGCGTGGAGATGTGACATACCGGCCAGCGGCCGTCTCCCCTGGCCGCACCTTCGTTGACCGCGCCTACCTACGTGCCTCGGCAAGCTCTCCCGCACGATACGCCTCGAGCAACGCCTGCAGCTCGGCAATCTGCGCACGGATGGTCTTGCCCGTGTCGGTGTCGGCCACGGTGAGGGGGCGCTCCACCGTGCTTTCGATCACGGTCTCATGCGCACTCGCGATGTCCTCGTTGGCCGTGAGCGCCGCCACGACGCCGTGGAAGGGACGGTGTGCCTTGAGGCGCAAGCCCCGCGCATCGGCGATGAGCGTGTAGCCCGCGATGCCCGTCGTCTTGTGGTAGGCCTGACAAAAGCCGCCGTCGATCACGAGCAGATGGCCGTCGGCGCGAATCGGGGTATCGCCATCCTTTTCGTGGACTGGCGTGTGGCCGTTGATGATGCGGGCGTTGGGCCCCTCAAGGCCGAACTCGGCCAAGACGCGCCGGGCCACCTCGGGGTCGCGCGTGAGGTCGAAGTAGGGGTCCTGAGGCTCGTCCCAGGCGGCGGGGTCGGCCACGTAGGCTCGCTCGAAGGTCTTCATCACGCGACCAGCCAGCGGTGAGTGCGCACCGCACCACAGGTACCACATCCAGTCAAGCGCCAGCTGGTCGCCCGTCTGCCACGCGCGGCGGGCCATGCGCTCCACGTAATCCAGATAGGCTCGGCCGCAAAGCTCGTGGCCGTCGCTCACCACCGTGGCGAACGTGCCATCCGCATTGAGCGGCACGCAGCCATGGAAGAGCAGGCGGCCGTTGCACACCTTGTACACGGAGCCATGGTCAAAGAGAAACTGCACGTGCCTCCGCAGGCGATCAGAGTCAGCAAAGGAGTCGACCAGGCCATCCACCACGCGCTGCTCCCCAGGAGTGAGCTCGCTCGGGTGCTCAGGGTCCAGCGTGGGGAAGTCGGTGGTCGAAAGCGGCCAGTCGCGACCGTCGATGCGTACCGTGCCCGCATCCAAGTCGATGGCGCCCAACAGGCAGCGGTCATCCATCCCCCAGTTGGGATGGCGTGCGATGGCCTGCTCTACCAGCTTGAACAGGATGACGTTGATGGCCTTCTCTATGCGATGGACGCGCCGCGTGCCGGGCTCGTGCGCATAGGTGGCGTCGGCAAACAGGGCCAGCTCGCGCAGCGACACGCCGTAGCTGCTTTCCAGCACGCCGAGCGTGCCGTAGTGCACGCAGGTGCGCACCACCTGCGCCATGCAGACCTCGCTGCCGGCGGCGGCGCCCATCCACGTGACGTCATGGTTGCCCCACTGCACGTCCACGTTGCCATAGCTCATGAGCTCGTCCATGATGCGGTCGGCGCGCGGACCGCGGTCGTACACGTCGCCCACCACGTGCAGCGTGTCCACGGCGAGCCGCTTGATGAGGCTTGCCAGCGTGTGGATGAAGTCCTCCGCCGCACCGGTGTCGACCACCGACCGCACGATCTGCTCGTGGTACACGTGGTGGGCCGAGTCCTGGCCCAGGCTCACGTGCAGCAGCTCGTCGATGATGTAGCCGTAGTCATCGGGCAGCATCTTGCGCACATGGCTGCGCGTATAGCCGTCCGACAGCGTGCGCGCCAAGTTGATCAGGTGGATGAGCACCTCGTAGTACCACTCGGGCAGCAGATCGCCCTGCGTGCGCATGAGGTCGAGCTTCTCGTCAGGGTAGTAGATGAGCGTGCAGAGGTCCGCCTGCGTGCGCGCGTCGAGCTCGTGGCCAAAGAGCGCACGCACGCGCTCGCGGATGACGCCCGAGCAGTTGTTGCGGATGTGGGTGAAGGCCTCCAGCTCGCCGTGCACGTCAGAGATGAAGTGCTCGGTCGCGCAGGGCAGATTGAGGATGGCCTGCAGGTTGATGATCTCGCTATAGGTTGCACGCGCCGTGGGAAACTGCCGTGAGAGCAGGCGCAGGTAGTGCACATCTGGTTTCACCGCCAAGAGACGACCTCCTCATGCACCGTCTTGGGTTTCCCCGTATTGTAGCGGGCGACAACGCGAGGTGACAGCGTTTCGTTTCATCGACTATCCTAGTCGGTCATGGTTGATGGACAGCTGGAACAGCCGTCCAAGCTGCTTCTGGCCACTGGCAACGCCACAGGCCCACATGGTCTTGGCCACCAGCGCCTCCACGGTCATGTCGTCGCCCAAAAGGATGCCCGGGTGTTCCGCATAGGCGCGTCCCACCTCATAGACGCCCAGGTCAAGGCCTTCCTCGGGCACCTGAGTGGTAAGCACGAGCGTGTGGCCCGCATCCACCCAACCAAAGAGGACGTCCTCAAAGCCGTCCGGGATGCCCCCAATTCCAAAGGTCTCCAAGATGACGGCAGAGCTTGTCGCCGCCAAGGCCTCAAACACCTCGGGGCCCAAGCCTGGGGTCAGCTTGAGCACCACCACCCGCTCGTCGAGCGCGTGGTAGAAGGTTGGGCGCACGTCGGTACGCTCGCGGACAGCTCCCCTGCCCGCCTCGCGCACCACGCGTCCACCGCGGATGAGGGCGGCAAGCGGCCAGTTGACGCTCGTGAAGGCGTTGTAGCTCATCGTGCGCTGCTTGTGGGCCCGCGTGCCCACGATGACCTTGCCGTCAAAGACCACGTGCACGTCGCGAGCACCGTCGTCGCAGGCCCACAGCAGGCTCTGGTACAAGTTGAGCTTGGCGTCGGTGAAGGGGGCACTCATGGGCTGCTGCGACCCCGTGAGTGCAATGGGCTTGGGGCTGCCCTGCACGAGGTACGAGAGCGCTGCCGCCGTGTAGGCCATGGTGTCGGTGCCATGCAGCACCACAAAGCCGTCGTAGTCGTCGTAGGCACGCTCGATTTCCGCTGCTATCGCAAGCCAACCGGCAGGTCTCATGTTGGTCGAATCGATGTTCATGGGCTGAACCACGTCAAAGTCGCACAGCTCCTCCACGAGCGGCACACGGGCCACCAGCTCGGCCCCGGTAAGGGCCGGCGCCAGCGAACCCGCTCCGTCTTCGGTGGGAAGCGACGCGATGGTGCCCCCTGTTGCTATGACCAAGATGCGCTTCATGGGCAGCCTCCTTGCATACCTTGCCCATGAACCAGCATAGCCTACCAACGCAAGCGCGGGTGCCTTTCCCTCGCGTCCTTGTGCATGGGCACACGCGAGCTATGCCGTGCGCACCGCCTCAACCATTGTGCGCACGTAGGCGCGCACAGGCTCCACGCATCCCTCGCCATGCTGCGCAATCAGCTTGATGATGGCCGAACCCACGATGGCCCCGTCCGAGAGCGCCGCCATGCGCGCTGCCTGCTCGGGCGTGGAGATGCCAAAGCCCACGGCCACGGGCACGTCGGGATTTGCCGTACGCACCAGCTTAACCATGGCACCGATATCAGTCGTTATCTGGTTGCGCACCCCCGTCACGCCGAGCGAGCTCACGCAGTACACGAAGCCCTGCGCCTCGCGAGCGATGGCGCCGATGCGTTCGGCACTCGTAGGCGCGATGAGCGAGACGAGCTCAAGCCCCTCAGCCGCAAACGGCTCCGCGAACTCCGCCTTCTCCTCAAAGGGCACGTCGGGCAGGATGATGCCCTGCATCCCAACCTGGCGCTCGCGTTTGGCAAAGCGTTCGATGCCATAGGAAAAGACCACGTTGGCATAGGTCATGAAGACCATGGGCACGCTGCAGCCGCGACCGCGCACGCGCTCCACCATGTCAAAGACATCGTCTGTGGTGACCCCCTGCGCAAGCGCGCGCAGATTGGCATCCTGGATGACCGTCCCCTCTGCCGTTGGGTCGCTGAAAGGAATGCCCAGCTCGATGAGGTCTACGCCTTCCTCGGCCATGGCAATCACCAGCTCTTCGGTCACGTCGAGCGAAGGGTCGCCCGCCGTGACGAAGGCGATGAACGCCTTGCCGTTGTCGTTGTGCGCAAACGCGTCCTTGATGCTACTCATGAAGGTCCTCCCCACGATACCGGGCAATGGCCGCGACGTCCTTGTCGCCACGACCGCTCAGCGTGACGATGATTGACTGGTCGGGACGCATGGTAGGAGCCAGCTTGATGGCATGAGCCACGGCGTGGGCGCTCTCGATGGCGGGAATGACGCCTTCGGTGCGCGAAAGGTACTCAAAGGCGCTCACGGCCTCCTCATCGGTCACGGGCACGTACTCTGCCCGACCCGTGTCGTGCAGCCACGCATGCTCGGGTCCCACACCTGGGTAGTCCAGGCCCGCGCTGATGGAATAGACAGGTGCGATCTGCCCATATTCGTCCTGGCAGAAGTAGCTTTTCATACCGTGAAAGATGCCCAGCTTTCCCGTGTTCATGGTTGCCGCGGTCTCCCACGTGTCAATGCCGCGGCCCGCTGCCTCGCAGCCAATGAGCCGCACGCCCTCGTCCCCAATGAAGTGATAGAAGCTGCCGATGGCGTTTGAGCCGCCACCCACGCACGCGAGCACCGCGTCGGGCAGCCTGCCCTCGGCCTCAAGGATCTGCGCACGCGCCTCGCGGCTGATGACGGCCTGGAAGTCGCGCACGATGGTCGGAAACGGGTGCGGACCCATCACCGAGCCCAGACAGTAGTGGGTGTCATCGATGCGGTTGGTCCACTCGCGGAAGGTCTCGCTCACGGCATCCTTGAGCGTGCCCGTTCCTGCCGACACGCCACGTACCTCGGCACCCAAAAGCCGCATGCGGTACACGTTGAGCGCCTGGCGCTCCATGTCCTCGACACCCATGTAGACCAGGCATTCCATGCCCATGAGGGCAGCTGCCGTGGCGGTGGCCACGCCATGCTGACCGGCGCCCGTCTCGGCAATGAGGCGCGTCTTGCCCATCCGCTTGGCCAAAAGCGCCTGGCCCAGCACGTTGTTGATCTTGTGCGCACCGGTGTGGTTGAGGTCCTCGCGCTTGAGATAGACCTTTGCGCCCCCAAGGTCGGCCGTCATGTTGGCGGCAAAGTACAAAAGGCTCGGACGACCGGCGTAGTTGTTGAGCAGATCCGTGAGTTCCGCGTTGAACGACGAATCGTCCTTGTAGCGGTTGTAGGCCTCCTCGAGCTCGATGACCGCGTTCATCAGCGTCTCGGGTATGTACTGCCCGCCATGGATGCCAAATCGGCCCCGCGAGCTGGGGGAATTGCTCATGACGCACTCCTCACTGCGGCAACGGCTGCCGCCATCTTTATCGGGTCCTTGATAAGGTCGGTCTCGATGCCGCTCGACAGGTCCACACCCCACGGACGCAGGACGCGAATCGCCTCCGCCACGTTGTCGGGGGAAAGCCCGCCCGCAAGAATGAAAGGCCGACGGCTCGAGAAGCCATCGATCAGCCTCCAGTCAAACGTCTCTCCGCTCCCCCGCCCTGCGTCAAGGAGCACCATGTCGGCGCTGGAGGCCAGCGCTCGCTCGACGTCCGCGCGGTCCTGAATGCGAAACGCCTGGATGATACCCGCGTAGGTGCGCATGCGCACCCCGTTGATGTAGCCCTCGTCCTCGTGCCCATGCAGCTGGACGATGTCCACGTGGTGGTTGGCATTGTGCGCGACACGAGAAAACGGCAGGTCGACAGATACCCCCACGCGATAGATGCGCTCATCCACCAGCGACGCCAGATGCTTCAGTGCAGGCGGATCCACGCTCCTGTGGCTCTTGGGAAAGCTCGTGACAAACCCCACCATCTCGGGAAGACAGGCGTTTGCCGCAAGCACGTCCTCCTCGCGATACATGCCGCAGAGCTTCACGCGGCAAGGCCCGTCTTCGCGCAGCAGCCACGTGCGCGCCGCCTCGCGTCGGGCCTCGGCAAGCATGCGCTCCTCTCCGCTCATCGGGCGCCTCCTCTCAGGTTGTCCAGCATTGCCCTGCGGTCGGTGGCTCGCATCAGGGTCTCGCCGATAAGCACCGCATCGACCCCGGCCTCCTCGAGGCGCTCCACATCCTCGCGGCCTGACACGCCGCTTTCGGAAACGTACAGCCGATCGCGCCCGACAAGCTTGCGCAGGCGGATGCTGTTCTTAAAGTCCACCGAAAACGACCTCAGGTCGCGGTTGTTCACGCCCACCACGCGCGCACCCGCCGCGATTGCCCGCGGCACCTCGTCGGCACCATAGGCCTCCACCAATGCCGACATGCCGAGGTCATGCGCAAGCGATACGTATGCTCTCAGCTGCTCATCTTCTAGTATCGAACAGATGAGGAGCACCGCCGAGGCACCAAGGGCCTTTGCCTCATAGACCATGTACTCGTCAACCACAAAGTCCTTGCGTAGCACGGGGATAGAGACGGATTCCGCAATCTCGGCGAGGTACCGGTCGGCGCCAAGGAACCAGAAGGGCTCGGTCAGGCAGCTGATGGCCGCAGCTCCCGCCGCCTCGTAGTCGCGCGCGATGTCAAGGTACGGAAAGTCCTGCGCGATGACGCCCTTGCTCGGGCTTGCCTTCTTTGCCTCGCAGATAAACGACATCCCCGGAGCCCTGAGCGCCAGCTCAAACGGATAGGCAAACGCCCCGCCTTCGGCCAGCTCTTCCGCAGCAAGGCCCCTGGCCTGCTCTGCGACCACATCGAGCGGCAGCTCTTTCCTGCGCTCGTCCACGCGCTCACGCGTGCACGCCGCAATCGTCTGAAGGATGTCCGTCATGTCCTTCCTCCCTTCTGCCCTCTCTGCCCAAGCGGAGAGCGAACGGCGCGCTTACGCGTTCGAACCCGCCACCAGCCTCTCGAGCACCTCCATGGGCGCACCGGTCTCGATCAGGGCGACCGCCTTGTCAACGCCTTCCGACAACGTCGGAACGGAGCCGGCCACGTACAGGGCCGCAGCCGCGTTGTAAAGCGCGGCGTCACGCTTGGGGCCACGCTCCTCTCCCGAAAGGATCGCACGTACCGTCGCCGCGTTCTCCGCTGGGGTGCCACCCAGCAGATCCGCCTTCTCGCAACGGGCAAAGCCCAGCTCCTCAGGCGTCAGCGTGAAGGTGCGGTAGTAGCCCTCCTTCAGCTCACATACCGTGCTCGGGGCAGAGAGCGAAAGCTCGTCCATCTTGTCCTGGCCGTACACCACAAAGGCGCGCTTCACGCCAAGCGACGAGAGGACCTTTGCCACGGGCTCGACCAGGTACTCGTCATAGACGCCCAGCAAGAAGTATTCGGGCCGCGCCGGATTGGTGAGTGGGCCCAAGATGTTGAAGACCGTCCTGAATCCCAACTCTCGGCGGATGGCTCCCACGTAGCGCATGGCGGGATGGTACTTCTGGGCAAAGAGGAAGCACATGCCCGCATCGGCAAGGAGTGCCCGACAGCGATCGGGGTCCTGGTCGAGGTTGACGCCCAGCGCCTCGAGGCAATCTGCCGTCCCACACTGGGAGCTTGCGGCACGGTTGCCATGCTTGGCAACCTTCACGCCAGCAGCGGCCACGATGAGCGCGGCCGTGGTCGAGATGTTGAACGTGTTGGCCCGGTCCCCGCCCGTTCCCACGATCTCGAGGACCTCCATGCCCGGATGCTCGACGGGCGTCGCCTTCTCGCGCATGGCCGTGGCGCAGCCGCTGATTTCGTCGATAGTCTCGGCCCGCGTGCTCTTGGTGGAAAGTGCCGCCAGAAACGCCGCGTTCTGCGTGGGCGTCGTCTCGCCCGACATGATCTCGGTCATGACGGCATACGCCTCGTCGTAGCTGAGGTCACCCTTCATGACGATCTTCTCGATGGCTTCCTTGATCATGCTTGTCCTGCCTCTCTGGTGCTTCCGCACCCTTTTTGGGGCATAACAAAGCCGCCCCAGAACTGATAGTTCCAAGGACGGGCTTCTTTAGGAAAGCTCGCGGTGCCACCTTGGTTCGCAGCCGTGCTGCGCCCTTGCGGGATGCTTTGGCAGGCGGAAACGCTCAAGACCAGGATGCCAACACACCCCCGGCACGTCACGTGTGCCTGACGTCGCAGCCTACTGGGACAAGCGCGTCCGTTTGGTGCGCCCTCGACGGCCCATTCCGCAGGTTCGCCTCTCGGCCCGGATCTCAGCGCCCCGGACTCTCTGTGCGCGCGTCTCCTGCGTACTATTTCCGTCTCATCGGTTTGATGGTGCTATGCGGTTGGAAGGTACTTTATCGGTTTTATCTTATGACGTTATATGAGTTTCGCGTTTGGAAACGATTTCTCGCCAACCGGACGAAGGCTCTCCCTAGAGCAGGGCATCAGCCCACTGCACCTCGCGAAAGCCCACGAGCACAAAGTCATCCCCCACCACCAGCGGGCGCTTGACCAGCATGCCATTGGTCGCAAGCAGCTCGATCGCTTCGCAGTCGGTCATGCCGGCGTCCAGCTGGGCCTTGACGTTCATCTCGCGATACAGCTTGCCACTCGTGTTAAAGAAGCGCCTGACGGGAAGCCCGCTCCTGTCCTTCCATGCCGAAAGCTCCTCCGCAGAGGGGTTATCTTCCACGATGTGGCGATCAACATAGTCTATGCCGTGCTCGTCGAGCCACTTCTTTGCCTTCTTGCACGTGGAGCACTTGGGATACTCAACAAACAGAATGGCCATGTCAGCCCCCTTCGGTAATGTCCAGTAGATGCATAGACTCTAGCAGACACGCTCACAAGAGCTCGTCCAGGGTTCGCCCATACGAGGGCAAGAACTCGTCCATGAAGTCACCCACCTCGGGGCGCGTCGCCCGCATCTCCTCAAGGGAGGCAAGCGTCGTGGCGGCTGCCGTACGAAACTCCGCGTTGCCCGCAGAGGTTTCCTCGATGCACTTGATATAGGCAGAGAGCTTGTCCGCCGCCTTCACAAGACCGTGGAGATACTCGTCATCCCCACCATGGAGGACCTCCTCAAACGCAGGGAGCAGGTCTTTGGGGAGCGTGGCGAGAAGCTCCCCTTCCGCCTCGTGCTCGACCTCCTTGTACGCACCCTTCAGGGCATCGTTTCTGTACTTGACCGGTGTGGGCATGTCTCCCGTAATGATTTCCGACGCGTCATGGTAGAGGCCCATCACGGCGGCGCGGTTGGCATCAAGATCACGTCCATAGCGAACGTTGCCGATGATGCAGAGCGCATGCGCAATCATCGCAACCTCGAGCGAGTGTTCCGAGAGGTTCTCTGGTCGGGCGCTACGCATAAGCGCCCATCGCTCTATGTACTTCATGCGAGAGATGATCGCAAAGAAATGTGACTCCGTTGCCATGGTCCCTCCCTCTCTCTTGTTTAGACCATGGTAGCGGAGTGCGCGGACATGATTGGATGACTCGCGACTCCTAGCCCTTCGAAACCGTTCCAATATGGAACAATTGCCCAATTGAGTTACCTTTCGGTCTATGGACACTAACCTTGACCGAAAACAGCGTGATCTGGACTTGAACGTGCAGCTTGGCAACCAACTCGCCAACCTGCGCGACAACGCTGACCTGAGTCAAGAACAAATCGCGGCACAGCTGGGATTTGCCCGCTCCACCATCAGCAAGATAGAGCACGGACAGCGCGTCCTGAACGCCGTCGAGATTCCCGACTATGCCCAGGCGCTTCGTCTTTCGCCCAGCGTCATCTTTGGCGAGATCGACAGGATCGTGACCGAGTACGACTCGTCCAAGCAAGACGAACCAGGGGCAGCCTCCTAAGCGGCCGCCCCTCGTCATGACCCGTCTGCAAAAGGCAAGCTAGTCGCGCGTCAGCTTTCGGTGCAGGCGATGCGGCTTTGCCGCCTCTGCGCCCAGGCGCGCGACCTTGTCCTTCTCGTAGCTCTCAAAGTTGCCCTCAAACCAGTGCCAACGGCCAGGCTCGTCATCGGTGCCCTCCCACGCCAAGATGTGTGTGGCAATGCGATCGAGGAACCACCGGTCATGACTCGTGACGACGGCGCATCCCGGGAAGGCCAGAAGGGCTGCCTCCAGGCTCTCGAGCGTCTCGACATCCAGGTCGTTGGTGGGCTCGTCAAGAAGCAGCACGTTGCCGCCCTGCTTGAGCGTGAGGGCCAGATTCAGGCGGTTGCGTTCGCCACCGCTGAGCACGCCTGCGCGCTTCTGCTGGTCCTGTCCCTTGAAGCCAAAGCTCGCGACATAGGCACGGCTCGGAATCTCGGTCTTGCCCACCTGGATGATGTCGAGCCCGTCGGACACCACCTCCCAAAGCGTCTTGTCTGGGTCAAGCCCCGCGCGCGTCTGGTCAACGTAGGAGATGGTCACCGTCTCGCCAATCTCAAGCGTTCCCGAGTCGGCCTGCTCCTGGCCCATGATCATCTTGAAGAGCGTGGTCTTGCCCACGCCGTTGGGGCCGATGACGCCCACGATGCCGCCCTGCGGCAAGCTGAAGGAGAGGTCATCGATGAGCACCCGGTCGCCAAAGGACTTGCACAGGTGACTCGCCTCGATGACCTTGCGTCCCAATCGCGGACCCACGGGGATCTGGATCTCAGAGAAGTCGAGCTTGCGCGTACGCTCGGCCTCTGCGGCCATCTGCTCGTAGCGCTCAAGACGTGCCTTGTTCTTTGCCTGGCGCGCCTTGGGCGAAGAACGCACCCACTCCAGCTCGTCGCGAAGCTTCTTGGCACGCTTGGCGTCCTGCTGCCCCTGAGCCTCAAGGCGCTTTGCCTTGGTCTCGAGATAGGTGGAGTAGTTGCCCTCGTAGGGATAGAGACGCCCGCGGTCCACCTCGCAGATCCATTGGGCGACGTTGTCCAAGAAGTAGCGGTCATGCGTGACGGCAAGCACCGCTCCTGGGTAGTTATGCAGGAACTGCTCGAGCCAGAGCACGCTTTCCGCATCGAGGTGGTTGGTGGGCTCGTCAAGGAGCAGCAGATCGGGCGCCTCCAGGAGCAGCCGGCAAAGCGCCACGCGCCTGCGCTCTCCGCCAGACAGCACGTTTACCGGCATGTCGGGATCGGGACACTGCAGAGCATCCATGGCCTGGCTGAGCTGGCTCTCAAGGTCCCAACCGTTTGCCGCATCGATCTCGTCCTGGAGGCGGCCCATCTCGTCCATGAGCGCATCAAAGTCCGCGTCGGGCTCTGCCATCTCCTCGCTGATCTGATTGAAGCGCTCGACCTTGGCGATGGTGTCCGCAAAGGCCTGCTCGATGTTCTCGATGACCGTCTTGTCCTCGTCGAGGGGAGGCTCCTGCTGCAGGATGCCCACCGTGTAGCCTGGGGAAAGGCGGGCCTCACCTGCCGTGACCTCCTCCATGCCTGCCATCACCTTGAGCAGCGTTGACTTGCCCATGCCGTTGGGGCCCACGACACCAATCTTTGCGCCAGGATAGAACCCCATGGTCACCTCATCTAGGATGACCTTGTCTCCATGTGCGCGGCGCGCCCGATACATCTGGTATATGAACTCGGCCATGGTCAAGCTCCTCTGGTCTAAGTCGTTAGGTATCAAAACCATTGTACGGAAAGGCTTGTGGGTGTCATGTGAAGCAAGCGTGTGAGCCAAAATCAAATAAAGTGCAGGTAAATAGCTTATCGTGTGAAGTTGTTTTCTCGTAAAGCCGTTTAGAGCAAAATCTAGTCACAATCGCAAGTTTTAAATAAAGTGCTGGTAGATGGCTATTTTTGAAAAACTCTCATCCAACTTGTACAGTCTCAATCGACCGTTCGCCGCCGTATTTCGCCCGCCTGCGAAACCTTTCTGTAACAAAAGAAACCTTCGGGTATAGTCCAAGTCAAGCAAAGGTACTCGACGAGATCGAGACGGACTAGGAGGTGATGCCAGTGGACAGTGAAATCATAACAGGGCGTTCCGCGAATGGCATCGCGAGTCCCGTCTCCTTTCGGTAGTCCTCAGTAGCTAGGACATGTTGAGCGGCACAGGCGCCGCAGAGCCAGACAGAGTCGGTAGATGGAAGTACCAATGCCACCGCGTAGAACCCAGAGCGTCAATCGATGAGACGCTGTGCACGACCAGACTAGAGTCTGAAGAGTCCCGTTCCTACAGAGGTGAAAAGGAATTCCAGTGGACTAGAGGCGCCCGGAAAGGGCAAACCGCGACTCGGGCGGGCGATCGAAAGATCGCCCGCTTTTTTGTTGGTGCGAATGGCGCGCAGGCACCTACTCCCCCGTGAGCTCTGCGCGCACCACTTCGCGTAGATGGTCCTCCGCAGCTGTCTCTGCCTGCTTGTCTCCACTCGCACGTGCTGCGCGAAAGGCATTGAGGGCCGTGAAGAAGTCATCGTAGGACTGCGCCTCGTCGGACTGCGACCCAGAATCTGACTGCTCGTCGCCAAAGGACGTCTTGTACCCAGACCCCGAAAGAAGGCCGCGCAGCTCCTTGGCAAGCTCCTCGTCATCCTTATCCATAGCAGCGTCCTTTGCCTAGAGACCCATGACGCACGAGCCCGTGCTCGGACGCTCGCGGTCGCTCTTAACGTATGTTGTGGCAGCCCCGCGCATGTTGCATTCGGCAAGTTCGAGCTCACCATCGATATAGGGTTGGTACATGGCGTCAACGCCGCTCGCAAGGCCCGAGACACCGTCGCAGTCATCTCCCCACGACAGTGCCTCCTGGACGATGCGGATGCGCTCCTCGCGCGTCGTGTCCTTGATGAGCTTGCTACGCCCCATACCTAACCTCACCATTTCCTTTACGAAAGCTTGCGAACCTTGCGGTCGTAGGTCACCAGACCGTTGGTTTCTTCTTCCACGTCACTCAGCTGCGTGTAGACAAAGCCCGACAGCCCCTGCCCCTCAAGCGCCTCGGCGCTTGCCAAGAGCTCTTTCACGCCACCGAGCCACGCATCCTTGGACTCGAACTCCGCGTAGCCATAGCTATGCGGGAGCGAGGAATGCTCGTCCTCGTGCCAGACCAGTCCGCCAAACTCCGAAATGACCTGCGCGCGTCCACGGTGCACGCGCCGCCTGTCCTTCTTTCCCGCAAAGGGGTCATCAAACATGTGCATGCCCCGAAAGTAGTTGTGCACGCCATGCACGTCACCCGTGCCCTGGTCGTACCATCCCGATGCGGACAGAACCGGGCGCGTGGGATCGAGCTCCCAGCAGCGCTGTGTCGCCAATCCGGCGTCAAACTGACCCCACGACTCGTTGAAGAGCACCCACAGCATGATGCAAGGGTGGTTTGAGAGGCGCGAGACCGTTGCGCTCATGTTCTGGATCCACGCGTTTCGATAGGACTCGTCGGCAGCCCCAAGGCGCTTCCACGACACCTCGTCGTCATCTGTCAGAGCGTGCCAAGACCCCTTGAAGAGCGTGGGGATGTTGCGCGCAGGCCAGTCCGCCGGATTGGCGCCGCCAGAGGGCATATCCTGCCAGACGAGGATTCCCAGGCGATCGCAAAGCCAGTACCAGCGCTCGGGCTCGACCTTGATGTGCTTGCGCACCATGTTGAAGCCGAGGTCCTTGACCAGCTGGAGGTCTGCGACCATCGCCGCCTCTGAAGGCGCCGTCATGAGTCCGTCAGGCCAATAGCCCTGGTCAAGGAGGCCGCGACAGAAGAGGGGCTCATGGTTCAGGCACAGCCGTGAAGCGCCGTCCTCGCACAGTTCGACCGATACGGTCCTGAACGCGCAGTAGCTCATCACGCGGTCGCTGCCATACGTGATGCGCAGGCGATAGAGATAGGGGTCATCGGGAGACCAACGGTGGGCATCGGGCATGCGCACGCTTACCGTGACGACCCCCACGCCCTTCGCCGGCTCCGAGGCGCCCTGTGCCACGACGGTCCGCGAGTCGTCAAGCACGTCCACCGTCAGCCTTGCATGCCCCTCGAGCCACGCAGTGAGCAGAAGCTCCCCGTGGTCTGGGTCTGCGACGATGCGCAGGTCTTCCACGTGGGTTGCGGGCACAACCTCCATCCACACCGTCTGCCAGATTCCCGACTGAGCGGTGTACCACATGCCTCCCCGCTCGAGCCGCTGCTTGCCGCGCAGCTGCGTTCCCGTATCGCTCGGGTCATATACGCAGAGCTCAAGCATGGTGTCGCCCATGTTGAGGTAGTCGGTCACGTCAACGGAAAACGGCTGGTACGCCCCTTCGTGCACGGCAACCTGGGCGCCGTTTAGATACAGCGCGCACGCATGGTCGACACCGTCAAAATGCAGCAGGCACCGGTCATCATGCCCAAGTTCGGGCACCGTCAGGTTGCAGCGATACCACAAAAGCTCGTCGGGCTGAAGCTGCCTGCCCACACCGGAGAGCGCCGCCTCCGGCGAGAAGGGAACTCGTATCAGTCCCTCCATGTCCTGCGGTGGCCGCTCGTCCCTCCAGCGACTCGAGGCTTCGGGGCAGGCGACAAACGCATACTGCCACCAGCCATTCAGAATCCAGACGCGCTTGCGCGCAAACTGCGGGCGCGGGTGCTCGGGAAAGGGAACCGTCTCGAGGTTGGCGGCAAGCTCTTCTCCCCACGAAGTCATGAGAGGGGCCAGCTCCTCTTTCTCGTGCTCCTTGGGGATGCTCTTGATGACGCGCGCGATATCCAAATCCATAGCTGTCTTCTCCTCCAAACACGTTTCCCTGAAAAAGGATAGGCCATTTCGTTATATGTAGCTGCAAAAAGTAGGTGATTGTTCTCGTTCCTGACCCACTCATGAGCCGGAAGGAGTTGCATAGTACTAACCGCTTCATCCCAAATTGGCCCCGATTGCCGAGCGAACTGGATGCGCGCCGCCCCAGAAAGGCCAATGCGTGGGACAATCCAGCCATCTATCTGTCCGCGACTGTCATTCGACACGGCCAGTCTCATGGTGAGGAGCACGTCATGCCCGATGCAATCCGCAAGGTCAACGTCGTTGGCCATCAGCACCCCGATACCGACAGTATCTGTGCTGCCATTTCCTATGCCTATCTCAAGAGCCAGGTTGACCCCGACACGGAGTACGAGGCCCGCAGGGCAGGCGCCATCAACCGCGAGACGGCCTTTGTGCTGCAGCATTTTGGCTTTGAGGAGCCTCGCCTGATCACGGACGCCAGCCCCCAGGTCAAGGACACCAACTACAACATGGCGCCCGCCATCGACGGCGAGACCAGTCTCCTGCGGGCCTGGAACCTCATGCGCGACGATCGCACGTCCACCCTGTGCATCGCCGACAACGAAGGCACGCTTCAGGGCCTCATCGCCGTGAAGGACATCGCCAACGCCAACATGGACATCTACGACAGCGAGGTCGTCGCTCGTTCCCACACGCGCTTCTCCAACATCGTGGACACCCTCGAGGGCGAGCTCCTCGTAGGCGACCCCGAAGGCGCCGTGTGCAACGGCCACGTCATCGTGGGCACCAGCCCCGAGATGATGGAGGACGTCATCGAGAAGGGCGACATCGTCCTCACCACCAACCGCTATGAGACCCAGGACTATGCGGTGCGCGCTGGCGCGGGCCTGCTCATCGTATGTGGCAACGCTCGCGTCTCCGCCGTCGTGCGAGAGGTGGCGGAGGAGCGCGGCTGCGCCATCATCGCCACCAAGTACGACACCTACGCCGCTTCGCGCCTCATCACCATGTCCATCCCCGTCCGGGCAAAGATGCTCGATAGCGACCTTGTCGATCGCTTCTCGGTCAACACCGCCGTCGAAGACGCGCAGAAGGTCGTGGCGCGCACGGGACACCGCTTCTTCCCCGTGCTCAACGAGGACGGCACCTACGCCGGCATCATCACCTCGTCCGACATGATCGCCCCGCGCAAGAAGCACGTCATCCTGGTCGACCACAACGAGCGCAGCCAAGCGGTCTACGGCCTTGAGCAGGCCGAGATCATGGAGATCATCGACCACCACCGCATCGGCTCGATCGAGACGAGCGGCCCCGTCTACTTCCGCAACATGCCCGTCGGCTGCACCTGCACCATCATCTACGACATCTACCAAGAGAACGGCATCGAGATTCCCGCCAACATAGCAGGCCTCATGCTTTCGGCCATCCTCTCCGACACGCTCTGCTTCCGCTCACCCACCTGCACGCCACGCGACAAGTACGTGGGCGAGCAGCTGGCCAAGATCTGTGGCGAGGACCCCGAGTCCTATGCCGACCAGATGTTTGACGCAGGCGCCGACCTCACCGGGCGCACGGCGGACGAGGTCTTCAATTCCGACTTCAAGGTCTTCAGCCGCGGCGACGTGCGCTTTGGCGTGGGCCAAGGGTCGTTCATGACCGAGGCCTCCCGCAAGGCCGCCGAGGAGCTCGTGGGGCCCTACCTCAAGGATGGCGCCGCCGTCAACGAGCTGCCCATGGTCTTCTACCTCTTTACCGACGTGAAGAGCCAGACGTCCGACATGCTCTACTGGGGCGCCGCGGCAGAAGAAGTCGCGAGCCGCGCCTTTGGTGTCACCCCCGTCGACGACATCGCCATCCTGCCGGGCGTCGTGAGCCGAAAGAAGCAGGTCATCCCCGCCCTCATGGAGACGCTCCAGCGCATGCAGGAGGAGCAGGAGTAGCCCTTATCGCAAACCGATACAAAAGGGTGGGACCCCTACGCATCACTGATACGTAGGGGTCCCACCCTTTTGTATCACCCTTTTGTATCGGTCTTGCCGTCCTAGTGCATGAAGGCAGGCATCTCTCCGATGTCAGCCGCCCGCGCGATCTGGAGCAGCGCCTCGGCAACGCCTTCGTCCGCAGAAGCGCCGCATTCCCACCGAGCCGCCTTCTTGGCCTCGGGGCTTGCATTGGCCACCGCGACAGAATTGGGGATGCACGAGAGCATGGAAAGGTCGTTTTCCGAGTCGCCAAAGGTCGCCACCTCGCTGACGTCAATGCCCAATGCGTCAGCCAAGATGAGGGTGGCGCTCCCCTTGCCGTAGCCGGCAGGCGTCACGTCGATGAGCGGCGCCGTCTGGCTGGGGAACACAAAGTCCAGCTCGGGAACCTCGCGTCGCAGCAGCTGCTGGATCTCTTCCTGGTGCTCGCGCGTGCCCGTCACGTGCACGTTTGACTTGAGCACGGGCGCCAGCACGCGGGGCTCCGCCCGATACGACCGAAGCGTCCAGCCAAACCCGTTCTCGCAGCGCTTGGGATCTGAGCTCACGAACCAAGCAGAGAGGTCGGGGCCGTCCACGTCATAGAGCGCAAGCGCACCTTCGCCCAGCTCGTCCATGATGTCGGCAACCCGCTGAAGAGGCTCCACCGGGCACCATTCGCGATGGATGACCTCGCCGTCCAGCATGACGATCTGCCCATTGGCAAAGGCTCCCGTGGCATAGCAGCGCTCGTCCCCATGAAAGGTGCTCTGAACTCCAGACGGCGTTCGGCCCGTCACGGGCCCAAAGTGGAGCCCCGCGTCGAGCATCGCATGGATCGCCTCGAGGGTGCGTTCTGACGCAGATCCACGGTGCGCCAGCGGTATGAGCGTGTCGTCGAGGTCGGTGAGGGCAAGCTTTATCATGGCGCTCCTTCTTGGGGGGGATTGTCCATGCCCCAGTGTATGCGAAGAGGGCCGCCTTTCGGCAGCCCTCAACAAAGTCGGAACAGTTTTTCAGCTGGGACTATCCCACGAGCTCACGCACGAAGGCGCAGACCTCGTCCATGTCTGCCGTCGGCTCAAAACGGGCCACCACGTTGCCCTCGCGGTCTACCACGAACTTGGTGAAATTCCACTTGATATCGGGGTTGTTCTGGTAGTCGGGGTCGATCTTGGCAAGATGCTGGTTCATGAAGCCAGCCATCTCGCCCTCGCCAAAGCCCTCGAAGCCCTTCTGCTCCTTGAGCCAGGTGTAGAGCGGCAGCTCGTCGGCGCCGTTGACGTCGGACTTGTGCATCTGCGGGAAGGTGGTGTTGTAGTGCAGGGTGCAGAACTCGTGCACCTCGTCGTCGGAACCGGGGGTCTGCGCGCCAAACTGGTTGCAGGGGATGTCAAGGATCTCGAGGCCCTTGTCGTGCAGCTCCTCAAAGAGCGCCTCGATGGGCGCATAGTGCGGGGTGAAGCCACAGCCCGTGGCGGTGTTGACGACCATGACAACCTTGCCCGCAAAGTCGGCGGTCTTCACCTCGTTGCCCTTGCCATCCAACAGCGTGAAATCATAAAAGCCCATGCCGTACTCCTCTCTTGACCGCCACGGCAATGCACCGCCGAGGCTTGTTTCATGACCTTGCGTGAAGTGCCTGACCTAGCTAGAGACGGGATGCCCCAGGTAGGCCGAAACCGAGGTCGCCGCTATGGCGCCGTCCGCAGCGGCCGTCACGATCTGGCGCAGCGACTTCTGACGCACGTCGCCTGCCACAAAGAGGCCCGGGATCGACGTGGACATGTCCTCGCCCGCAACCACGTAGCCGTTGGCATCAAGCTCGACAAGCTCGCCCACCAGCGCCGACGCCGGAACGCGGCCCACAAAGACGAAGACGCCCACATTGTTGTCAAAGGACTCGACCGTCTCCTCGCCCGTCTCGTTGTTGCGCAGGGTGACCTCGGTGATCATGCCGTCGCCGTCGACCTTGGTGATGCTCGTCAGGTAGCGCACCTCGACCTTCGGGTTCTCGGCCAGCTCCTTGCCGACGGAGGCCTGCGCACGCAGATGGTCCTTGCGGACCGTCACGACGACCTTGCTCGCAAAGCGCGTGAGGAAGAGCGCCTCCTCGGCTGCGGAGTTGCCACCGCCAATGACAAAGACCTGCTTGCCGCGGTAGAACATGCCGTCACACGTGGCGCAGTAGCTCACGCCCTTGCCGCCAAACTCCTCCTCGCCGGCAAAACCCGCATGGCGCGGCGTGGCACCGCCGGCCAGAATGACGGCCTTGGCCTGGTACACCTTTCCGGGAACGGTCACGGAGAAGGTCTCGTCCTCGTTGCGCTCGATGCGCAGGACGTTCTCCATCACGATGGTCGCCCCGAGGTCCTCGGCCTGCGCCTTCATGGCATCAACCAGCGTGAAGCCGTCCGTATGGGGGACGCCGGGGTAGTTGTCGACCTCGGAGGTGAGGATCACCTGTCCACCCACGGCCTCCTGCTCCAGCACGATGGTGTTGAGCAGCGCACGCTGCGCGTAGATGGCCGCAGACAGTCCCGCGGGACCCGCACCTACGATGATAAGATCAAGCACGTCGTTCTCTGACATCTGAACTCCTTCCCGTTGACTGTTTACGAATGTAATTGTACACTATTTAATTGTATGCAATTCTTTTTTCAGCAAAAACTAGTATAGAATCACAATACGCCCATGAACAGGAGGAATCCATGACGCTCACCGAGGCAATTGAGAAACGCATCTCTTGCCGCGCCTATACGGACATGCCGCTTGATCCGTCCGTATTTGAGGAGCTCTCGGAGCTGTCGGAAACGCTTTCGCGGGAGGGCGAGATTCGCATCGTCCTTGTCGGGCCGGCAGACGGAGGTGCAGACCTCAAGCTGAACGGCCGCATGTTCAGTGGAACCATCTCTACCTATGCCGCCCTCATCGGGCCAGACGACGACCTCACGCGCGAGAAGGCCGGCTTCTTTGGCGAGAAGCTCGTCCTGCACGCGACGCAGCTCGGCCTTGGCACCTGCTGGGTCGCCGGAACGTTCGACCGCTCGAGCGTCACGCTGCCGCTCGCCGAGGGCGAGGTGCTCCACGACGTCATCCCCATGGGCAACATGCCGTCCAAGCAGCCCTTTGCCCAGCGCACCATTCGCGCGGGCCTGCGCCGCAGGAATAAGAAGCCCGAGGCCATGTTCAAAGGCGACGGCTCGCTCTCCTCGGCACCTAGCTGGATCCGCGCAGGCATTGACGCCGTCATAAAGGGACCGTCCGCCGTCAACGAGCAGCCTGTGGTCTTCGCTTGGGAGCAGGGCGTCCTTCACGCCACGCTCCCCTATCTCAAGCGAAACATTGAGTACACTGACCTTGGCATCGCAAAGCTCCACTTCCAGATTGCCGCTCAGGAGGCCGGAATCTCCGGCACCTGGGAATGGGGCAACCAGGGAGCGTTTCTTATCAAGGAACAGGCCTGAAAGGACAACGCCATGAACGAGACCATCAAAACCCTCAAGAGCCGCCGCTCCGTCCGCAACTTCTCCGACAAGCCCGTCGAGAAGGACCTCATCGAGAAGATCATCGACGCAGGCCTCTGGGCGCCGAGCGGCATGGGCAAGCAGGCTCCCATCATCCTTGCCGTGACCAACAAGGAGCTGCGCGACCGCCTGTCCACCATGAACGCAGACATCATGCGCGCCGCAGGCCGCGGCCCCGCCGAGGGCTTCGACCCGTTTTACGGCGGCCCGGTAGTGCTGGTGGTGCTGGCAGACAAGAGCGTCCCCACCTATGTGTACGATGGCGCCCTCGTGATGGGAAACCTCATGAACGCGGCCGCCTCGCTCGGCGTCGACTCCATCTGGATTCACCGTGCCAAGGAGGAGTTCGACTCCGAAGAGGGCAAGGCCATCCTCGCCGAGGCGGGCGTCCAGGGCGACTTCGAGGGCATCGGTCACTGCGTGCTCGGCTATGCGTCCGAGCCTGCTGGCGAAGGTGCCGCGCGCAAGGATGGGCGCGTCTTCTGGGCAGAGTAGCGCAAGAGCTCTCGCAACTCTCCACTTCGCACGAAAGTGCGTAACTTTCTGGTGCTTTTGAAGATGTTGTCTCTGCTTGTAAGTTCTATACCAGCAGATATGACAGATCAAAGCATCGAGAGTTGCGCACTTTCGATATTTGTCTAAGCAGATATCACCGCTTACTACCCCAGCAGACGCTCGGGATGCATAGCCAGGTCTCGTATGCGCTTCTGAAAGGAAACCTCCCTCACCCACTCCTCATCCACCGCTTCGGGGAGGTTGAGCCCCAGGACAGAGGCAACAACGCCTGCGATGCGCTCCAGTTGGATGGGGTCAGAGAACATGCCATTGGTCACCGAGAGCACCCGGTATCCCAGCTCCTCCAAAACGATTCTCCGCACGGAATCGTGGGTGATGCGTTTTTCGGCCGCATGCTCTTCATCGCTGTCGTACTCTATCGCAAGCTTGGCGGATTCCCACAGAAGGTCTGGGGTTATGTAATTCGTACCCCACAACTTCCGTGTCGATCCTCTCACGGGCAGAGGATGGTTGAGCTTGGGCTCAGGCAGGCCAAAGCCGCCAACCTCCCTTGGCGACACCAAGCAAACGGCGAGAGCTGCCTCCATGGGAGACGCTGCACCACCAAGCACGCTTCGAACCACGCGGGCGGCCTTCTTACTCCCATGCACGCCGGCGCAGTCGTCCAGGAAAAGGGAAATGATGTCAGACGTGCAAATCTGATCGCAAAGACGACTCTTGCCACCGACAATCCCATACCGCCCACAGAGCTCAAAACCAAGAAACTGGAGCCTCTCCTCATCAAGCACATTTGCCATCTGGAGAAAGACAAGCTCTGGCGCCGCGCAAAACACTCCACGCTCCACCAGGTAGCTCGGATAGATGCCCGTGGGAGCGACATGCTATTGCACACCGTCACGGCTGTGCGGCGGCGGTCTTCGCGGTTCCAGGTGGTGAGGTAGAGGGGCCTTGGGAGACCCTCAAAGCAGGACACGTGATGCTTAAGCCTGGTGCGGCTCGCCTCGAGCGCATGATGCGGGACACCAAGGCGCTCTTTGGTCTTGTCGCCTTGTCGGTTTGCTCGCAACCACGCTACCGCCGTACCTCTAGACAGTAAGAAAGCCATGACGATTCATTCCCTCGGTATGAGCGCGTTTGTACGAAAGTGCGCAACTATTTTTGGTTAAGATTTGTATACCAACAGGTATTTTGGCTAGTGCTCAATGCCACTCTCTTTCTTGGGTTGATAAGTTACGCACTTTCGTACATCACGAACCAATCCCTAGCCATCAACAAGAACACGTGCCACAATAGCTCCCGCAAAACACGAAAAGGGAGAAGCCACATGTCCCAGAGAAGTACCGCCCCGCGCGACGCCGCACCCTCAGCTGGATATCCTGTAGGCCATCGTACTTGTCACTCATCCATCATTCCTCCTAACGCCAGTGCGTCGACAACGCCAGCATAGGGGAAGGAAGAGGGTACGGTGGCTGTTTTAGCCTGACTCAGATTGGTTGCTTTAGTCCGACCATTTGTGGTTGGATTCGTCCGACGCTAACACCTGGGCTCAACCCACCACCAAGGCTTCTCTTGGGCAAAGGCCTCGAGTGCGTCGAGGTAGCGTCGCTCCCCGGCGGGCAGAGCGGTGCGAGCCAGCGAGAAGAGCAGTGCCTCCCAGTCCCTCAGCTCTTTGCCATATACAAGACCGCCCA
>CADBRX010000074.1 GCA_902797175.1 uncultured Coriobacteriaceae bacterium
CCCAATCGTGGCCAAGGTGATGCCGGCCGAGAAGGACCGGTTCTTCGAGGCAACGGAACTCATTGGCACCACACCCTCAAACGCGATTCGTATGTTCATCACGGCGTTCAATCGTGCGGGCACGTTCCCGTTCGAGATAACGGCCCCCAAGCCGGGTGAGGTGGCGGTCAAAGATGCGTGAGGCCTTGAGGTGGCAGATGGTGCACTTTGTGATGTGGCTCTCTGAGGCTCTGCCGTGCGCCTTTACGGAGCGCCTACGCACCGCGCATGTCAGCAGATGCATGAAGAGCGTCTGGTACTAGGGGAGAGCTCATGCCTACAAACTACTTCTCCGTCTCTCTCGAGCAGTCCCATGTGCGATGGGCGCTTGTCTCGGGGGACCTTCTCGTGCTCGAGCGTGGAGTCCTTGCCTGGGAGCCTGTGTCGGCAGACCAGGTGATCGCCACGATTGCGGAGCTCGTGGAGCGGCACGGGATCGCCGTCACAGCCCTCGGCGTGAGCGTGCCCGCCACCGTGTTTGCCGATGACGAGCAGGGCGTTGTCTACGACGGTCCGCTTGCCGTGCTCGATGGCGTGGCGCTCGGTGCCGAGCTGTCGTTTGTCACCTCGCTGCCTGTGGTCGTGGAGGGGACGGGGCGCTCCAGCGCGCTCGGCGAATACGTTGCCGGGTCGCTGTACAGCAAAGACCTAGCCGCCGCACTGGTCATCGGCGACCGCGTTGACGGCGCCATCATCTCGGGTGGCAAGGTGGTGCGCGGCGCCCACAGCTTTGCGGGCGCCTTTGGCATGCTGAGGCGCGTTGCCTTTGTGGACGACGTTGATCACGCCAACGACATGTCCTCCCTCTGCGGAGAGGGGGCGCTCAGGGCACTGATCCTGGAAGCCAAGGGCATGCTCGACATGGGTGACATAGACACCGCCACGCTCTTTGACTGGGTCATGCAGGGCGACGAGGGCGCGCTCAGGGGCCTGCACACCTACGCAAAGCGCCTCTGCATGTGGATCTGCAACCTGCAATGCGTCATAGATCCCGAGGTCTTTGCGATTGGCGGTGCCGTGGCCATGCAGCCGGCCTTCATGGAGGCGCTCGAGACCATGATGCGTGCCACCATGGCGGAGATTTCGCTCAAGCCCATACCGCTGCCGCAGCTTGTGCCCTTTGAGCTGGGCCCGGATGCACCGCTCGTGGGCGCGGCCTACGTCGCCCGCACGCACACCTCCTGACGCGGGGGCACAGCCCTGCTGTGGGGCAGGAAAACAAAGACGTCACAATACATCATATTAAGCCCCAAACTGGACTCATACCCTTTCCCTCCGTGAAACAATCGGGGGCTACCATGGCATGCATGTGTCTTTGGGACGCATACGTAAATGGGGCTCTTGCCCCTCTCCGTGAAAGGTTGGCCAATGAAGAAGCCGCAGGACATCCTGACGATGCCTCATGACCAGCTGGAGGCAATCCAGCTTGAGGGCATCAAGAAGACCGTGATCCAGTGTTACGAGAACGTGGAGTTCTACCACAATCTGTATGACGAGGCAGGCTTTGACCCCTATGCGGTCGAGAGCTTTGCCGACCTTGCCAAGGCACCCTTCACGACCAAGCAGGACCTGCGAGACAACTATCCCTTTGGCTTCTTTGCGGTACCCAAGAGCGATGTCCGTGAGATCCACATGTCCTCCGGCACCACCGGCGTGGCAACGGTGGGTGGCTACACCGACCATGACCTTGAGATCTGGGGTGACTGCTTTGCGCGCGGCATCTGGTATGCCGACGGCGGCCCGGACGACGTGGCCCACATCTGCTACGGCTACGGCCTGTTCACCGGCGGCTTGGGCGCCCATTATGGCTGCGAGCAGGCTGGCTGCATGACCATCCCCATGAGCGCCGGCAACACCGAGCGCCAGATTCGCGTCCTGCGCGAGATGGGCTCCACCATCTTGTGCTGCACGCCCAGCTACGCCATGCACATCGCCGACACGGCCCTTGCCATGGGCATCGACCCCAAGAAGGACTTCCACCTGCGCGTGGGCATCCACGGCGCGGAGGCGTTTAGCGACAACTTCCGTGCCGAGCTCGAGGAGAAGCTCAACTACAAGGTGCTCGACGTCTATGGCCTGACCGAGACCATGGGCCCGGGTGTCGCCATCGAGTGCCTGGAGCAGAATGGCCTGCACCTGGCCGAGGACCACTTCTATGCCGAGATCATCGACCCCAAGACGGGCGAGGTCCTTCCCGACGGCGAGTGGGGCGAGCTCGTGCTCACCACCCTCGACCGCGAGGCCACGCCGGTCGTGCGCTACCGCACGCGCGACATCACCCGCATCATCCCCGGCGAGTGCGCCTGCGGACGCACGCATCGGCGCATCGACCGCCTGCACGGCCGCACCGACGACATGCTCATCATCCGTGGCGTCAACGTCTTCCCGAGCCAGATCGAGGACGTCATGAAGACGTTCCCGCAGGTCGCCTCCTGGTACCAGATCGAGCTCACGCGCAAGAACCACCTCGACGTCGTCACCCTCAAGGCAGAGGTCAATCCCGACTTCGACTTCGACCAGATCAGCGCCATCGAACAGCTGCAGAAGGACATCCAGTCGCGGCTCAAGACCGCGCTGTCGGTGGGCATCCGTGTTAAGCTGGTGGAGCCCAAGACCATCGCGCGCAGCGAGGGCAAGGCAAAGCGCGTCATCGATTTGAGGGGAGAGGACCAGTAATGATCATGCAACTGACCGTGTTCCTCGAGAACTCCGAGGGACGCCTTGCGGCGCTCTGCCGCACGCTGGCCGATGCCGGCGTCAACATGAGCGCGCTTACCATCGCCGAGACGAGCGACTACGGCATCGTGCGCATCATCTGCGACAACGTCTTCCATGCCGTCGACGTGCTCGAGGAGGCGGGGTTCCGCGCCACCAAGACCAAGGTCCTGGCCGTCGAGGTGCCTGACCGTCCAGGCGCCTTGGCCGAGCTCCTCGAGGCCCTGGGCTCGACCGACGTCAACATCGAGTACGGCTACTGCTTCCTCGCCAACGGTGACGTGGCCATCGACGTGCTCAAGATCAAGCCGGAGGACCGCGCCGCGGCAGAGGAGGCCATCACCAAGGCCGGTTTCAAGCTGCTGCACTGGAACGACATCGCGGAGTCGTAGGATTTCGTTAGAACGAGCCGCGTAGAGGCGCTTTTCGAGGGTCCTGGAGGTCATTTCGACCCCCGGGCCCTCTTTTTGTAGATGAGCAATCGTCCTTTGGAGGAACTGTTTTTGCGTTTCCGCAGGATTCGTTTCCCGTAGTTGCTCCAAAGGACGGTTGGCAAAGTACAGGGGCCCGTGACCGAGCTGGTCACGGACCCCTGAGGCTCAGATGGCTAAGAAAGGTTGCCTTAGTAGTGGATGTAGACGGGGTCGCCGATCTCGCAGAGGTTGTAGAGCTTCTCGGCATCCTCGTACGAGAGGTTCACGCAGCCATGGCTGCCGTACCAGGTGTAGATGTCGCCGCCAAAGTAGGAACGCCAGTCAGACGAGTCGTGGAAGCCGTAGGAGTTCATATAGAAGCCCATCCAGAACGTGCAGGGCGTGCGGTAGTCGGGCTCGCCGTCCTCGTCCTCGTCGGCACCGACCATGACGATGTTCATGTCCTTGTTGCCGATCTCGAACTCGCCCGTCGGCGTGTTGTGCTTGCCGTCGGCCATGCCGGAGACAAAGTAGGCACGCCAGATGACCGTCTTGCCGTCGGTGTCGTAGAAGCGCGCGTACTGCGTGGTGAGGTTCACGTCGATGTGGCGGCCACGGGCCTCATGGCCCTCCGTCTCGGGCGGGCGGTCCTCCATGGTGATGGTCGGAATCTCCATCGGGTCGCTGTTGGCTGCCGCCAGGCGCGGGCCGAGCTCCTGTGCGACCTCCCAGGAGTTGACCTCCCAGACGCTCTCCTCGTCCTCACCGTTGACGATGGAGTTGAGGTTGTCGTAGGACCACTTCTGGATGGCGTTGAGGTCGACAAAGAGGGAAGGACCGTCAGCTGCGTCCTCATCGACCGAGATCCATTTGGAAATGAGGTCGGGACCGACGCTGATGAGCGTCTTTCCCTTGAGCGTGAGGTCGATGGTGAAGTTGGCCACCTTCGTGGCGGTGTCGGCCATCTCCTGCAGCTTGGGGTTGTCCTCGAGGATGGGCGCGCGCAGGAGCTGGTCCTCGCCGAGCAGGGCGGTGGGCGCCAGGGCTGCCATGTTGCGTGCCACCAGCTCGGTGACGGATTCGCTGTTCACCTGTGCGCCGAGGGCGCTCGGCACGATGACGAAGGACGAGCTCTCCTCGTCATAGGCCACGGTTGCGTTGGTCGGCGGCTCGGCCTTGGCGTTGTAGGCGTCCACCACCTCAGAGACTTTGGCGGCAAGCGCTTCCTCGTCGTAGCTCACGCCTTCGCGAGGGAGGATCCTCTGTCCGTTGAGGATGTCTGCCGGCCAGGCGGTCGGCTCGGTCTGCGCGAACGCATCGGCTGCCCATGCGTTGCCGTCAACGGAGAGGTTCACGTCCGCTCCCGTTACGGAAAAGTCCAGCCCGTCTCCCGAGACGCTTTCGGTGAAGGAGGCCTCGCGGGACTCGACCTCCTGAGCAAGCTGCTCGACCGTCATGTTGGAGGCATTGATGCCGCCGACGTTGGTTCCCGGGACAAAGTGCGTGGAGAAATAGGCGGTGCCCAGGCCATACACGAGCAGGAGCGCGGCCGCCGCACCGCCAAAGGCGATGCCGACCTTGCGTCCCTTGCCCTTTGCGCCACCGAACAAGCCGGTGGTCTCGGTACTGGCTGCGTCTGCTTTTGTGCTGTCCTTCGTATCATCAGGGAAGTGAGAAGCCATGAGAGCAATCCTTCTCGTCGTCAGAGATTATTCGTGGATATAGACTTCGTCTCCTACGTGTAGGAGGTCAAACAGCTGCCCCGCGGCATCAACGGGAAGGTTGATGCAGCCGTGGCTGCCGTTCCAGAGGTAGGTGTCGCCACCAAACTCCTCGTCCCAGCGCCAGTTTGCGTCATGCAGGCCATACTCGCTGCCCAGGAAGGGCATCCAGTACGCAACCTCGCTGGTGTAGTAGTCCTCGGGCTTGGGCTCCTCGCCCTCCTTGACCTCAACGCCGTCGTTCAGGCCCGTGAGGGTGACGTTGCGCTCGAGCGCGTTGATGGTGAAGGTGCCCAGCGGCGTGCCGTGTCCCAAGGACAGGTTGCCCGAGACGAAGGGAGAGCGCCACAGGACGGTCTTGCCGTCGCTGTCGTAGAGACGCGCGAACTGCGTGGAGATGTTGACGTCGATGTGGCGCCCACGCGACTCGTGCCCCTCGGACTCTGCGGGACGGGTGAAGGTGGTGATGGTCGGGACCTCCAGCGCGCTGGAGTCAGCCGATTCGAGCTTGGGCGCCATCGCGTACGCAAAGTCCCAGGAGCTGACCTCCCAGCCTCGGGTCTCGTTCTCGCCGTTGACGACGCTGTTGAGGTTGTCGTACGACCATTGGTAGATCGCCTGCTGGTCCACGACGACCTCGGGACCGTCTTCGGTGTTCTGGACGCTGACCCACGACGCGATGATGTCGGGCGTCACCGAAAGGAGCGTCTTGCCGTCCAGCGTGAGGGGGATGGTCATGGAGCAGACCTCGTTGGCCTCGTCGATGGCGGCAAGGAGGGCCGCGTTGTCATCCTGGATGGGCGCGCGGAGAAGCTGGTCCTCTCCCAGCGTGGTCGCAGGCCTCATCACGATGAGGTTCTTGCCCACGGCGCGCCGGACGGCCTCGGAGTCGAGCGCCGTGCCCAGCTCGCTGGGGGCGAGCACGTAGGCAGACTGGTCCTGGTCGAAGGTGGCCGTGGCGTCCTTGGGGTGCTCGGCGGTCTCGTTGTACGCGTAGACCGCGTCGGCCACGACGTAGGAGAGGAGGTCCTCGTCGAGAGAGACGCCCATGTCGACGCTCAGCTCGGACCCGTTCAGCAGGCTGATGGGCCAGGCAAAGGGGTTGGTCTTTCCGAGGGCCTCAGCGGCAAGCGAGGCACCGTTGACCGTAAGCCCCACGTCCGAGGCATTGATGGTCAGGTCGAACCCGTCGCCTGTCACGTGGTTGGCGTAGGTTGCCGCGGCATCGTCAAGCACGCTGGCGAGCTCACGCGTGGAGAGGCCCGACGCGTCGACGCCATTGACCGTCGTGCGGGGGACGAAGTGCGTGGAGAAGTAGAAGGCTCCGACGCCATACGCGATGGCGAGCGCGGCTGCGGCAGACCCGAGGACAGTTACGATGTGACGCGTGTGGGAGGACTTGTCCTCGCTGGCGTCCAGGCGATGCGTCGGGACCCGAGTCCCAACGCGGAGCTGCATTTCTGCTGTGTCGAGGTTTCCGCCCACGCTTCCAACCTTCTCTTCCCGCTGTTTGCCGAAAGGCTATTCTAACCCACTGGCGCCCTTTTTATGCCCACGAGCTGCACTTTTCACGATTGCTTTGCTAACATTGTGGACTGGCTTCTCATGCTCTTCACAAATCTTGTCACAGCCTGATGGGGAAGGGGCGTCGCGGACAAATGGTCTTTTCGAGCTTCATGTTCCTGTTCGTGTTCCTGCCAGTGGTCATGCTTGCCTACTGGCTCGTTCCCGACAAGTTCAAAAACTACGTCCTGCTCGTCGGGTCGCTCGTCTTCTATTCGTGGGGAGGCCCGCGCTACGTGCTGCTCATCGTGGGCGAGGCGCTCGTGAGCTGGCTCTGCGCCCTTGCCATAGAGCGGGGACAGACGCAGCAGGCGCGCCGCATGGCGCTCGTCGCGGAATGCGTGGTGCTCCTCGGCCTCTTGGCGTACTTCAAGTACACGGGGTTCTTCCTGAGCAACCTCCATGCGCTCGTGGGGTGGCCCGCAGACGTCGTGGCTCCGGTGCTGCCCATCGGCATCTCGTTCTACACCTTCCAGCTCATCAGCTACGTGGCTGATGTCTACAGGGGCAAGGTGCATGCGCAGCCAGCCTATTGGAAGCTGCTGCTGTACTGCTCGCTCTTCCACCAGTGCATCGCGGGCCCCATCGTGCGCTACGAGACGGTCTCGCGCGAGATTGACGAGCGCCATCCCCGCGCCGTCGACGTCTATGAGGGCGTCCGCCGCTTCTGCGTGGGCCTTGCCAAGAAGGTCCTGCTTGCCAATGCGTGCGCCTCGGTGGCCGACTCGCTCGTGCCCGCCGGTACCGGATCGCTTGCGGCGCAGCCGTTCTTTGGCTGGTGGCTGGGGATGATCTTCTACACGCTGCAGATCTACCTCGACTTCTCGGCCTACTCCGACATGGCCATCGGCCTGGGGCGCATGGTGGGCTTCCATTACCTCGAGAACTTCGACCATCCCTATCTGGCCAAGTCGGTCCAGGACTTCTGGCGCCGCTGGCACATCTCGCTCAGCTCGTTCTTCCGCGACTACGTCTACATCCCCCTGGGTGGAAGCCGCTGTTCCCGTCCTGTGTATATCCGCAACATGGCCGTCGTGTGGCTGCTCACGGGCTTTTGGCATGGTGCGAGCTGGAACTACCTGCTCTGGGGAGCCTATTACCTGGTGCTGCTCCTTCTCGAGCGCTTCTTCCTGGCAGACCGGCTGCCGCGCCCCGTCTCCCGGATTCTTGCGCTTCTCGCCGTGGTGCTGGGCTGGGTGCTCTTCCGCTTTGAGAGCTTTGGCGAGATGGGCATGGCCTTCGCGGGCATGTTCGGTCTGGGCGCCACGGGCATCACCTCCCTTGCGGTGCACACGGCGTTTCTGCAGAACGTGTTTCTGCTCGTCGTGTCGGCCATTGCGTGCACGGGCCTCGGCTCCTCGCTGCGCCATCGCCTTGCCGTGGGTGCGCGCAAGGACGAGCGCATGCTCAAGGCGTATACGCTCGAGGAGATGCTCGTGCCCGTGGTCCTTCTGGTCGTCTCCACGATTGCGCTTGCAGGCGCAAGCTACAACCCGTTCATCTACTTCCAGTTCTAAGAGAGGGGAGGGCACGTCATGGCAGAGACTGATGGTCGCGGCGGAACCCGCCGCTTGAGGAAGTCGGACATCTCGGCGCGTCGCGACGCGCATGGCGCGGCGCAGGGCACGGGCGGAACCGCGCGCGTGCGGCGCACCGCCAGCCAGCAGCAGGGCGCATCGCCTCAGCGGACTCGCCAGGCGGCCGCGCAGAGGTCCGCGCAGGGCTCGGCCCCTGTGCGCCGCTCCGCCGGAAAGGCGTCTGCCCCCGAGGCGGCGCGGCGCCGGGCCACGGGAAACGTCCGCAGGCTGGAGGGTGCGCCGGCGGGAAGCAAGGAGGACCTGAGGCGTCGCGGGAGGGCCCTTGCGTCGTCCCGCAGGAACGCGGTTCGCTCCGTCATGGTCTCCTTCGTCCTCTTCTCGGTGGTGGGTCTTCTCTTCTTTTTGCGTCCCGCCCACTCCGACCTCGAGAAGCGTGACCTCACCCCCTTCCCCGAGTTCACCTGGGGACGCCTGGTTGACGGCAGCTTCTTCTCGGACCTCTCGCTGTGGTATGGCGACACCTACCCGCTGCGCGAGCCCATGGTGCGCCTTTCGCAGGGCATGAACGCGCTCCACGGCATCCAGCCCAAGACGCAGATGGTGGGTGGCACGGTCAACAAGGACGAGCTGCCCGTGGACGGCGCCGAGGGAGAGGCCGCCCCTGTTGAGGCCGTCGATGACAAGGAGGTCATCGAGGTGCCTACCGAGCGCTACATGGCGGAGGAGATCCAGAGCAAGATCATGGAGGGCCTCTACGTCAACGACGGTGCCGCCTACAACATCTACTACTTCAGCCAGGAGTCCGTCGAGCAGTACGCCCGCGCCATGAACACCTGCGCCAAGAACCTCGAGGGCCAGGCAACGGTCTACTCCATCATCGCGCCCACCAGCGCGGGCGCCCTCCTGGACGAGCAGACGCTCGAGGACCTGGGCGGAACTGACCAGCTGCAGGCCATCAAGTACTTCCACAGCCTGTATGACGATGCGGTCCACGGCATCAACGTCTACAACACGCTGCGGGCGCACAACGACGAATACATCTACTTCCGTACCGACCACCACTGGACGCAGCTCGGCGCATACTATGCCTACGCCGAGTTCTGCCGCGACAAGGGCGTGGAGCCCTCCAACATCTTTGGCCGCGAGAAGATGACCTTTGACGGCTTCTTGGGCACGTTCTATTCCGAGCTGGGCAACTCCGACATGGAGGCGCGTCCCGACTATGTCGACGCCTACATCCCCAACTCCACCAATGACATGGTGATTTGGGACACCGATGGCAACGAGATAGAGACGAACGTCGTGACGGACGTGTCCGACTGGAACATGTACTCAAAGTACAACTGCTTCATCTCGGGTGACCGGCCGCTCAGCCGCATCGACAACCCCCTCAAGAGCGATGGCTCCTCGTGCCTGGTCATCAAGGACTCCTTCGGCTGCGCGTTCGTTCCGCTGCTGGTCGACGACTACCAGACGGTCTGGGTCATCGACTTCCGCTACAGCGACCGCTCGATCCCCGACTTCGTGCGCGAGCACAACATCCAGGACGTCATCTTCCTGAACGCGATCGTGCTAGCCGGCACCGACCCCGTCTCGTCGGCGCTGCTTGCCCAGTCGCAGAACGGCTAGATCGTCTAACTATCACAAGGGATGCGCCCCTTGTGGGGTGGGGAGGGCAGCCTCTTCCACTACCACAAGGGGCGCATCCCTTTGTGGAAGAGCATGGTCCTGTGGCGCGAATCTTGTATATAGTTGGGTGTACAAGCATTCCGGCGCCCGTCGCGTGCGGGCAGGGAGGGGAAGACCATGGGCTGGACCGACCTTGCCGTCGTCAAGGAGACCTGCGACCTTTGCTACAAGATGTGGGAGAAGGGCTGGACGCCCGGTGGTGGCGGGAACGTCTCGGTGATCCTTTCGGACGAGGACGCGGCATCCCTGGGCTACGTTCCGGGGACGGGCAGGACGCGCGAGATGGAGGGGATTCCCGACAACGTGCGCGGGCTCTACATCCTCGTGACCGCCACGGGCTCGGCGTTCCGCGCCCTCAAGGACGACCCGGAGCACCTGCTGGGCGTGATCTACGTACCTGAGCAGGGCGACTTCTACGAGATGGCCGTCGGCTTTGAGGGCGGCAGGCCCACGGGCGAGCTTGACTCGCACCTTGCCGCGCACGGCGTGCGCCTCACGCAGGACCCACAGCACCGCGTGATCATGCACAACCACGCCCGCGCCATCCTCGAGATGACGCACGTGGGGCCGCTGGACGAGCGCGCGTTCAACCTGGCGCTCTGGCGCATGATCCCCGAGGCGAGCCTGTTCCTGCCTGACGGGCTGGGGCTCGTCGACTGGTGCGTTCCCTGCACGCGCGACATGGCAGCCCTTACGCTCGAGAGCATGAAGAGCCACCGCATCGTGGTCTGGGCGTTCCACGGCATCTTTGGCTCCGGGCGCTCGCTGCCCGAGCTCTTTGGCAACCTGGAGCTTGCCGAGCTGTGCTGCCAGGCGTGGTTGAACGTCCAGCGCTTCCCCGAGAGGCACGCGGGTATTCCCGACGAGGGGATTCGCGGCATCTGGGAGCGCTTCAACGTGACCGAGCACGCAGACTACCTCGACTAGGAACCAGCTAGCGACACGTAGGGGTCCCACCCCTTTGTGCTGTACAGCACAAAGGGGTGGGACCCCTACGTGTGACTCGGAAGGGATACTCCCCTTTGAGTCACTACAAAGCAGGTAAAAGGCTTGCGGTTTTAAAGTTATGGGCAGGTTGTGGTGTCGGTCCAACCCTTCTTGTTCTGGAAAACCTAACGGGTAATATTCTTTCGGCCGGATGAGAAAGACCGGTCACAAAAGAAGAACGACCATTAACAGAAAGAGTGATTGACAATGATTAAGTACAGTGCTATGAACGACCGCCAGCGCAAGGTGTACACGTCCGTTTACAACGGCTGGTACCTGGGAGGCAAGTACCGCGCCCTCCTCGACGGCCGCGAGAAGGTCTTCTGGGCGGACAGCCTGCCTATCCTCTATAACGAGGTCGATAGGTGGTATGCCCGTCACGAGCGATCCCACGGCCACGCCCACCTGCTCGTCAAGTGCGTGAACGCTCTCTAGCTGGCCAAACGCACAAGCCAGCCTTCACACGGGAAAACGCCCTCCCTGGAACGAGAAGAAAGCACTTCTCACCTCCGGGGAGGGCGTTTCTCTATGGAAGCCAGCAAGGCCCGGACACCAGCGAAGCCAGGACGCCGGCGGGGGAGCGGCAGCCAGCCGATCACCCCACAAAGATCGCCATGAGCGTCGAGAGCCCCACCATCAGAAGGGCAGCCACCGCAGCGCCTGCCGCCATCTGCACGACGGCCCTCAGCGCCTTGGGCATCCGGCGCTCGCGCTCTATCTGCTCAGGCTCAGCGCCCTGGAGGAAGGCCTGAACCTCGCGCATTGTCTCGATGTCGTAGCGATTCTCGATGCGCTCGGCCACAAACGACGTCGCACCGCCCGCAACCATGATGCCCAGCGCCAGCTTGTAGAGCGGCGACTCCAGCCCGATGCCCTGCGCCACCATGATGGAGAGCATCACCGCGCCCAGCAGGATGAGCGCCACGCTCAGTCCCACGCTCACCTTGATCTTGTATCGCTCAAGCTCGTAGTTCTCGATTTCCTTTGCCATGGTTTCCTCGTCTCCTCTCACAAGGGTGTCTACCGACACGTCAAAGAGGTTGCTCAGAAGCAGCAGGCTCTGGACGTCGGGGAGGGTCTTTCCTCTCTCCCAGTTGCTGACCGTCTGACGGGACACGAAGACCTTCTGGGCGAGCTCGTCCTGCGAGATGCCCTTTGCCTCGCGCTGCTCCCGGATCCGGTTGCCGACTTCCATCCAACACTCCTTTCGCGTGTCTTCTGGTGACGAAGATGCCATGTCGTCCATGAAGATACCACCCAAAGACTTTGACATGGGGGCCTCGGGGGCAAAAGTCACCTGACAAAAGGCTTTGACACGCCCCTGAGCTGGAAAAACGTCAGCGAAAACAGGGCAAAGAAAGGCTACGACACATACGCGCGGGAAAGCTCGACGTACACCTCGGCGTTGTGGCGGTTGTGGGCGATGTCCTCCTCCGTCATGGCGCGGCGCACGCGTGCGGGGCTGCCGAAGGCGACGCAGCCATCGGGGATGACCATGCCCTGTGTGACGAGCGCCCCGGCGCCGATGATGCAGTCGCGACCGACCACCGCCCCATCCAAGATGATCGCGCCCATCCCGACGAGCGAGTTGTCGCCCACGGTGCAGCCATGGACGATGGCCCCGTGCCCGATGCTCACACCGTCGCCGATGTGCACGGGATGTCCCTCCGACACGTGGATTACGGCATTGTCCTGCACGTTGGTGTCTCGCCCAATCGTCACATCCTGCTCGGCCCTGATGACGGCGTTGTACCAGACGCTGCATCCCGGTCCCATCCGCACGTTGCCCACCACGCGAGCGCCGTCCATCACGACCACGCTCTCGTCGAGGAGAGGGGAGTCCAGGGGTGCCTCTACCATGCGTAGACCTTGGAGCCGAAGTTCAGGTAGTTGAGGTAGGCGAGGTCCTGGCGCAGCTGCGCGTAGGGCGATGCGGCGTCGTCAGACGCGTACCACTTGCCGTCCGCTCCCAGGTAGCCAAACGCATTCAGCGCCTGGATGTCCTGGCGGTTGACCAGGCGCGCCTGCTGGTAGGTGGTGAGCGGCGCCCCAATGTAGTGCAGCGTCATGGCGCCGAGCATGTCGGCGCTTGCGGTGGTGACGGCGCTCTTCTGCTCGACGCCCGCCACGTCGTAGTTTGCCCAGATGAAGTAGTCGGAGTGGTACACGCGCTCCTTGTGCGCGACCTCATCCTCCTCGTCCGCATAGTAGAAGTCGTTGAAGACGGGGGAGAAGGACGGCTGATGGTCGCCAAAGAAGACGAGGACCACCTTGCGGTCGAGCTTGGAGAGCTGGTCCATGAAGGCCTTGAGGTCCGCATCGGAAGCCTGGATGCACGCGAGGTACTCGTTGAGCGCGTCGACGTCCTCCTGCGCGATGCCCTGCCCCTGGCGAGCGAGCTCGTCATCCACGACGCCCTCGGGCTCGTAGTGGACCTGCTTGTCCTCGGGGATGTTGCCCAGGTTGTAGCTGCCGTGGTTCTGCATGGTCACGTCAAAGACAAACTGGGGGCTCGGGTCGAGCTTCAAGATCTCCAAGATCTTGTCGTAAGTCGCCGCGTCGGTGACGCCCATGTGCAGCTGCTCGGCGCCCTCGAAGGCGGAGATGTCCAAGAACTCGTCAAAGCCCATCAGGTCGTACACCACGTCGCGGTTCCAGTTGGTGGGGTCGTTGGGATGGATGGCGTGCGTCGCGTAGCCCAGGGACGAGAGCTGGTCCGCAAGGTTCTCGAGGCGCATGCGGTACATGATGTAGGGATACTTGCCCGACCCGATGAACGCATAGGAGTTGCCGGTCAGGAACTCGAACTCGGTGTTGCAGGTGCCTCCGCCAATGACAGAGACCGCAAGGTTGCCGCGCGTGATGGCGTTGCCGATGCTCTTGAAGTACGTCGGCCCCTCGTACCCGCAGCGCAGGGAGTCGATGACCGAAAGGTCGGAGAACGACTCGTTCATGACGACGATGACGCTCGGCTTCTCCTTCTCAAACTGCTCGACGGCCTTCGTGCGCTGCTCGGTGTTCCCGAGCTCCGCCTCGTAGCGCTCGTTGAGGGAGACCTGCAGGTTGGCGGCGTTGTAGGTCGTGTATCCAGCCGGCGTGGCGATGGGCAGGTCCTGCGCCGCCGCCACGAAGCTGGTGAGGAAGCCGTTTGCGCGATAGGAGTCCAGGGTCTTTCCGTAGTCAAGCTTGACGCCCGCCTGGTGGATGTAGTTGGGCACCACCATGGCAGAGACGGTCGCGGCACCGACGACAAGGCCCAGCCCCAGGTTGGCGGCAAAGCGGAGGACCTTGCGCAGCGTGCCCTTGGGCCGGTCCTGCGCCTCATCTGCGCCCACGAGGTGGGCGGAGTGGCGCCCTCCGGTGGTGGGGACCACGTATTCGGGCTCCTCGGGAATGCGACCCAGAAGAGAGAGGACCGCCAGGGCCACGCAGCATGCGGCGGGACCCCACAGGCCGCGGACGCCCAGCACGAAGGAGTAGCCCTCCTTGACCTTGAGCGCGGTCGGCATGGCGAGCAGGTCGCTCGGCAGGATGGCGACGCCCTTGAAGCCTGCGAGGAAGTACTGGCAGGTGCCCGCGATGCCCGCGAGGAGCGGGGCGATCCACATGATGGCGGCGCTGCGCTGGCCGACGAAGTACAGGCAGACGAGGATGCCCGCTATGAGCCCCACCTCGATGAGGAACTGCGGGGAGACCGCGGGGAGCTTCGTGTTCCACGAAAGCTCGAGCGTGAGCGTGGTGGCGATGATGGCGATGAGGATGACGACGACGTCACGGACGATGGCCGCGACGGGGCCGCGCTCAGCGACCCATGCCCTGACAAGGCCGCGGTTTTCCGAGAGCACGGCGCACGCGACGGCGAGCAGGGTGTAGGCGACCAGCTCGAACAGGCCGCCAGAGAAGTGCCCGATGGCCACGATGACGCAGAGGGCCAGGAGCGAAAGCGCGGCCGGCGCAGGCCAGGCCGCGGCGCCCGAGGGCCGGTCGGGGTCCGAGAAGGAAGAGTTTGACGAGCCGACCGAGGCGGCGGCGATCACGATGAATCCCACGAGCGGGACGATCGGATACCAGTTTGGCGCCACCAGGAGGTCCTTGAGGCTTTCGATGATCTGCTCAACCATGGCGTGGTCCTTGTCGTCTTTCGGTTTCCATGGATTCCAAAAAGATACCTTATTAACAGCCCCTTTGGCATGAAGCGCATTTTTTTACCCATTTAGCGGTCTAAAAACCATGTGGCTGCGACCACCCTCCGTGTGGGAGAGAGGGTCAGGACTTATATAAAGGAGTCTCTTTGCTCACCCAAACGGAACTACCGTTTGGCGAATACTCAAACAAATTGTCCGCGAAAAAGACAGTATGGGAACCATGTTGTTGGTTTCGGTTACGTTTCGTGGCCGATAAGGATTAAGGGAGAAGATCATGCATAACGTTTCTCGTAGGGACTTCCTCGGTGCATCTGCCTTGGCTGGTCTTACGCTCGCCGGCTGCGGTGGCGGTGGCGGAAACGCCGACAGTGGGGCCGCCGATGGCGGTGCCGCTGGCGTCGAGGGCTATGATCCCGAACTCGTGTCTGCTGCTCAGGCCGAGGGCGAACTCGTCGTCTACGGCACCTGCGAGGAGCCCTACATCATCGCAGCGTGCGACAAGTTCACCGAGCTCTTTGGCATCACCACGAGCTGGCAGCGCCTGGGCGGCGGCGAGGTCCTCGCCAAGATCCAGGAGGAGAACGGCCATCCTTCCGCGGACGTCTGGTTTGGCGGCGGCTGCACCTCCTATGTCCAGGCTGCCAACGACGGCCTGCTCATGAAGGTCTCCCCGGCCAACCTGAGCCACATCACCAACCCCAACTTCACCTCCACCGACGGCACCTGGGTCGGCATCTACATGGGCATCCTGGGCTTCCTCGCCAACAACGAGGAGCTTGCCGCCAAGGGCATCGACGCCCCCAAGGACTGGCCTGACCTGCTCGACGAGAAGTACAAGGGCCTCATCTGGAGCTCCAACTACAACACCGCCTCCACGGCTGAGCTGATCCTCAACACCGTCATCCAGAAGTACGGCCATGACGAGGGCATCCAGTTCCTGGTCGACCTCGACAAGAACGTCGCCCAGTACACCAAGTCCGGTGGTGGCCCGTCCAAGTCCATCGGCATCGGCGAGTGCACCATCGGCATCAACTTCCTGCATGACGGCATCTACCAGATCGTCGACAACGGCTACGACAACATCGGCCTCATCGCCCCGAGCTCCGGCGCCTCCTATGAGGTCGGCGCCTCCGCAGGCCTCGAGGGCTGCGCTCACCCCAACGCGGCAAAGCTGTGGCTCGAGTACGTCCTCACCCCCGAGTGCGTCAACCAGGCCAAGGAGGTTGGCTCCTACCAGTTCCTGGTCATCGACAACGGCGAGCAGCCGCAGATCGCCATCGACATGGGCGTCGATCCCGACAATGTCATGGACTTCGACTTTGCCGACATGATGGCCAACACCGCCACCTACAAGGAGGAGGTCATGGCCGCTCTCGGTGGTGGCGACGACCGCTTCAAGACCGAGTAGTCCTAGGCTCCAACAGCTAGTCAAATGGCAGGTGGCGGGCGGATGGGACTGTCCCATCCGCCCGCCACTCATATGAAGTCCTAATACCTATCCATCGACGAGAGAGGACGCCCTATGGCAACTAACCAAGGTGCGTCACTGGACCGTAAGAAGCTCCTCGCTGACCCCATCATGGTTACGACCATCGTGGTGCTCGTTACGTTCCTGGCGCTCTTCATCCTCTATCCGCTCGCCATCCTGCTGGTAGACAGCCTCGTGAGCGACACGGGTGGAATCACGTTCGAGACCTTCCAGAAGGTCCTGGCAAAGCCCGACTTCAAGAAGGCCATCGTCAACACGCTCGAGATCGGCGCCGTGACTGGTGTCCTCTCCACGCTCATTGGCCTGCTCTTCGCCTATGTCGAGGAGTATGTCCAGCTGCGCACCAAGTTCATGAGCGGCCTGTTCAAGGTGGTGTCGATCCTGCCGGTCGTCTCGCCGCCGTTCGTGCTCTCGCTCTCCATGATCTTGCTCTTCGGGCGCTCGGGCATCATCTCCAAGACGCTCCTGGGCATCCAGGACTCCAACATCTACGGCATGCCCTCGATCATCATCATCCAGACGATGACGTTCTTCCCGGTCTGCTACATGATGCTGAGGGGCCTGCTGAAGAACATCGACCCTTCGCTCGAGGAGGCCGCGCGCGACATGGGCGCCACGCGGTGGCAGGTCTTCACCACCGTCACGCTGCCGCTTCTGCTCCCCGGTCTGGGCAACGCCTTCCTGGTCACCGTCATGGAGTCCATCGCCGACTTCGCCAACCCCATGATGATCGGCGGCAACGTCGACACCCTGGCGACGGCCATCTACATGCAGATCACGGGAAACTATGACAAGAAGGGCGCCGCGGCCATGGCCGTCGTGCTCCTCTCGATCACGTTCGTCATGTTTTTCGTGCAGAAGTACGTGCTCGAGGCCAAGGCGACGGCGACGCTCTCCGGCAAGGCGAGCCGCCAGCGCATGCTCATCACCGACGCCTCGGTACGCGTGCCGCTGACCGTCATGTGCTCCGCCATCGCCATCTTCGTCATCGCGATGTACATATGCGTGCCGTACGGCTCGGTCATCACCACGTGGGGCCGCAACTACACGCTCACCAACAAGTGGTACCTCAAGGTGTTCAACAACTATCGTGGCGCTGACGCCTTCACTGACTCGTTCATCATGGCGTTCATCGCGAGCCCGCTGACGTCGCTGCTCTCCATGATCATCTCCTACCTGGTGGTGAAGAAGAAGTTC